>NIRF01000006.1 GCA_002878375.1 Dictyoglomus sp. NZ13-RE01 | reverse complement strand
TAAAGCTTTTTTAGAAAGAGCTCTAATTGATGGTTTTTTCTCTTTTATTAAACTCATTATTAACACAATTAAAATTTCTTTTATCTTTTTTCTTAAAGAAAAATCTGGTAGAATATTAATGACCATAGTTTTCACCTCCCGGGGTTTGGATGTTATCTCTTTCTAATCTAATTCTAACCCTGGGAGGTTTTTCTTTTCAAAAACTGATTACAGGTCAGAAGTTATAATGCTTGATTGATTGTTTGTTTAATATTAAAATATAAAAATCATGGGATTTATTATAAGTTTAAAAAAGAAGGAGGAGTTTTATGCCTCTTGCACAAAGATCTGTAGAAGAGTTTATAATGTTGTTGGCCTCTAAGGAGCCAGCACCTGGGGGAGGCTCTGCTTCTGCCTTACTTGGGGCAGTTGGCACTGCTCTTTCCTCGATGGTAGCAAATTTAACGGTTGGTAAGGATAAATATAAAGATTATGAGGAGCATTTACAAGAATTTTTAAAAGAATTAGAAAGTCTTAATAAGGATTTTTTATCCCTTATAGAGGAAGATACGAATGCTTTCAGCAGAGTGGCGAGAGCATATAAAATGCCTAAGGAAACAGAGGAGCAAAAATTAGCAAGAAACGAAGCTATTGAAAAGTCTTTAAAAGAAGCTACTTTGGTTCCTGTTTATATTATGGAAAAATGTATTTCTACCTTGAGACTTATAGATAAAACTTTCAATATGTTGAATCTTAAGGTCATTAGTGATATAGGGGTATCTGTGTTGTGTTTGAGATCCGCTCTTCAAGGTGGATGGCTCAATGTAATGGTGAACCTAAAAAGTATTAAAGATGAGGAATTTAGAGAAGAAGTAGGGAAAAAATGTGAAGATATGTTAAAAGAGGGGCTGGAACTGGCAGATAAAATCTACAGTGATGTGGAGAAGTTAATCTTAAAATAGTAGTTGAATTCCTTGGGGAGGGGGTTTTTTCTTATCTTTAAACACTCTAACTTTTCATTGGTTGTTTAGGTAATAACTATTAGAAAAAGGATATTATAAAACGATTGTTTTAATGATATACTTGTAATAAAATAATAGAAAAAAAGGAGGAGTTTGAAATGGGATTTGTAGACCATCGTCCTCAGAAGATTTTAAGGAGTAAAGAAGAACTTTTGAAACATCTCAAAACTTTCAAGCTTGATTTGAAATTTTCAGTAGGTATTTGGTATTTTTCTCCATCTGCAAATAGGTTTCACGAGCCTTATGGTGAACCGAAAGATATAAAGCAGAGATTAGAGATGATAGCAGAAACTGCAAAATATGGAGTTAAAGGTGTAGAAGCCCATTATCCTAATGAAGTGAATGAAGAAAACTTACATCTATATAAACAGTTGGAAAAGGAAACAGGAATAAGGTTAGTAATGGTAGCTCCCCACATCTTTTATTCAAGAATGTATGAGTTTGGCTCCTTATCCAATCCCATAGAAAAGTATAGACAGAAGGCAATTGAAACCTTAATATCCACTTTGAAGATTGTTAAAGAGGCAAATGCGGATGTTTGTGTTATTTGGCCAGGAATTGATGGATATACTTATTCTTATGGTCATCTCTATTATCACATGTGGTCTAATTTTGAGTCTGCAGTAGCTTATGCTATGGATCAGGTTCCAGGAGTTAGGGTAGCTATTGAGCCAAAACCATATGAACCTGCTCCTAATAATATATATAGAACTACTGCAGATGGTATTCTTGCTGCCAGAGATATTGAGGCTCAGCTTAAAAATCCAGAGAATTTAAAGATTCTTCAAGAGGGGCATGCATTAGTAGGGTTAAATCCAGAGGTTGGACATGTAAGGATGGGCTTTGAGGATTTGCCTTATGCCTATATGAGGGTTGCAAGAGAAGGAAGACTTTTCCATACTCATTGGAATAGTCAGCCCATGGGAAACTACGATCAGGATCTAAATGTAGGTGTAATTGATTGGGATAATACAGAGGCTCTTTTATATGCTTTGAAAATGGTTGGTTATCAAGGATATTTTGGAATTGATATAAATCCTGAGAGAATGCCAGTTTTGAAAGCAATAGAGATTAATACTAAGGTCATGGAGATAATGAATGAGCGAATAGAAAAACTTCCTCATGAAAGGATCCTTGAGTGTTACTTTGACCCAGAAAATCACCGTGGTGAATTAGAATTAATCTTAGCAGAAAGTAAAAGATAAAAAGAGGGGGGGGGAATTTCTTTCCCCCCTTTAGATAGATTTTACAATTGGTCAAAATCTGAAGAAAAACAAAGAAAAGAAATAATTTTAGGTAAAAAACCAGGTAAACTCTTTCAAATCCCCTTTTGACTCTATATATAGTATATGTTAATATTTAGTAACACTATATGTAGTAATGAGGTTTATATGAGATGTCCTTTTTGTGGTAATCCAGAGACAAGTGTCTTAGATACAAGAGAGATTGAGGATCAAACAGTTGTTAGGAGGAGAAGATTTTGCAATGTTTGTGGGGGGAGGTTTACCACCTATGAGAGGATCGAAGATAAACCTATATTAGTGATTAAGAAGGATGGAAGAAGAGAGCCTTTTGATAAAAATAAGCTTCTTTTAGGGCTTCAAAGGGCTACAGTAAAAAGGAATATTGAGAATGAAAAGTTGGAAGAGATAATAGATGATATCTTAAGAGAGATAAGAAAACAAGGACTTAGTGAGATTAGATCAAAGGATTTGGGTATGATGGTGTTGGAAAGATTAAGAAAATTGGATGTGGTAGCCTATATTAGATTTGCTTCAGTTTATCAAGAGTTTAGCTCTGTAGATGAATTTTCTAAGCTTCTTTCAGAATTGGAAAAAGAGAAAAATCTTTGAGGAGGGTTTTTTATGGGAAAGGATTTTAATGATTTAATTAGGGAGTATTTGGATAGGAGTGATTGGAGAGTAAATGAAAATTCAAACATGTCCTATTCTTTGCAAGGCTTAAACTATTATTTATATTCAACGTTAATTGCAAAATATTGGTTAGAAAGCATATATCCCAAGGATATAGCAAGGGCACATCAAGAAGGAGATTTCCATATTCATGATCTTGGTTCTCTTTCTGTTTATTGTGTAGGATGGGATTTAGAAGACTTATTGATAAGAGGTTTTGGGGGAGTTGAAGGAAAGGTTGCAAGTAAACCTGCAAAACATTTCAGGACTGCTTTAGGACAGATTGTGAACTTTATGTTTACCCTCCAAGGAGAGGCAGCAGGAGCCATTGCTTTTTCCAATTTTGATACCTTTTTGGCTCCCTTTATTGCTTATGATGGGCTCAGTTATAAAGAGGTTAAGCAAGCCTTACAAGAATTTGTTTTTAATCTAAATATTCCTACGAGAACTGGATTTCAATGTTTAAGTGAAGACACAGAGATACTAACTTGTGATGGTTGGAAAAAATACTATGAGGTAAAGGAAGGAGATTTGATCTATACCTTTAATATAGAAAGGAATCAGATAGAGATAAAGAAAGTAGATTATGTCCATAGGAGTTATTATGAAGGTATTATGTATAACCTAAAAGGGGAAAGTCAAGATCAGCTTATATCTCCAAGACATAGAGTAGTAAGAAAGCTCGATAATTCAGATAAATTTATATTACAGCCTATTGAAGAGGTTTTGGAGACCTCATCTTCTCTCCTAATTCCAGTATTTGGAGAAAATGTTAATTTTGATTATCCTATCCCTGATGATAAATTGCAATTAATAGCAAGAGCGTTGAGAGAAGATAAAGAAGAAAATGAGGAAGGTATTTATCAAGTAAGAGAAGGAAGCTCTTCTATCCACACTTTAGTTAAGATAAAGGAAAAAGAGTTTCCAGTCTTTTTATATAAACTAAGTAAGAGACAAGCGGGGCTTTTTATAGAAAGTTTTGTGATGGATGAGATAGATGGAAAAGATGTAGTTCAAATTGTAGTAAATAGTGAAAATCTTGCCCAAGGTTTTTCTACTATTGGCGTTTTAGCAGGTTTTAACGTGTCTGTAGGTAGAGAAAAGGATAAATTTATAGTTACCTTAACAAGGAAGGCTATAGACTCTATAGAGGAGATTAGGAAGGTAGATTATAATGGAATAATTTGGTCTGTACATACAGAGAATGAAACGGTAATAGCAAAGAGAAATGGACAAGTCTTTATTACTGGCAATACTCCCTTCACAAATCTTTCCTTTGATCTTATAGTACCTCAGGATCTTAAGGATAAAAAGGTTATAGTAGGAGGGGAAAGGAAAGAAGCAAGGTATGGAGAATTTCAAAAAGAAATGGATATGTTGAATGAAGCTTTTGCAGAGGTTATGCTGGAGGGAGATGCTAATGGAAGAATATTTACCTTCCCTATTCCTACTTACAGTATTACAAAGGACTTTCCTTGGGAGAAAAGTACTCTAACAAAAATATGGGAGATGACAGCTAAATACGGTACTCCTTATTTTAGCAATTTTGTTAATTCCAATATGGATCCTTCTGATGTGAGGTCCATGTGTTGCAGGCTTAGATTGGATAATTCTATGGTAAGACAGAGAGCCTTAAGTTTTACTTTACAAACCAACAATAAATCAGTAGATGAATTGAAACATAGAGGAGGAGGTCTTTTTGGGGCAAACCCATTAACAGGTTCTATAGGAGTTGTAACTATAAATCTTCCAAGAATTGGCTATTTATCAAAGAGTGAAGAAGAGTTTTTTGAAAGGCTCTCATATCTTATGGATCTTGCAAAGGAAAGCTTAGAGATTAAGAGAAAAGTCATAGAAGATTTAACACATAAAGATTTGTATCCATATTCTAAGGTTTATTTATCAGGAGTTTATGAATTAACGGGGCAGTACTGGGGTAATCACTTCTCTACAATAGGTATTGTTGGAATGCACGAAGCTTGTATGAACTTCTTAGGAGAGGGTATTGAGACTCCTTCAGGAAGAGAGTTTGCTATTAAAGTTTTGAAGTTTATGAGGGAAAAACTATTGGAGTATCAAAAGGAGACAAACAATTTGTATAATTTAGAGGCAACTCCGGCGGAAGGTACTTCTTACAGGTTAGCAAGAATAGATAAAATGAAGTTCAAAGATATATATACTTCTGGTAAAAATGAGCCTTTCTATACAAATTCTACCCAACTTCCTGTGGATTACTCTGCAGATCCTTTTGAGGTTTTGGAGCACCAGGATGAGCTTCAAAGCCTATATACCGGTGGAACAGTACTCCATATATATCTTGGAGAGGCAATTGAGGATATTAATCTTGTAAAAGAAGCAGTTAGACTTATCTCTCATAATTACAGACTTCCTTATTTCACACTAACTCCAACCTTTAGTATTTGCCCAGAACATGGATATTTAAGGGGAGAAAAGAAAACATGTCCTTATTGTGGCAGAGAAACAGAAATTTACTCAAGGGTTGTAGGTTATTATAGACCTGTAAAGAGTTGGAATAGAGGAAAGCAAGAAGAATTTAGTCTTAGGAAGCCATTTGTTATTGCGTTAAAGGAGAGGAAGAAAATTGAAAATCTCAGGCTACCTGGGATTTAGTCTTATAGATTATCCAGGAAAAGTAGCATTTGTTATATTCACTCAGGGGTGTAATTTTAGATGTCCTTTTTGCCATAATCCGGAGCTAATATCTACAAGAAAAAAGGGATTATACTCTGAAGATTTTATTATAGAGGAGCTATTAAAGAGGAAAAAAATAATAAATGCAGTGGTAATAACAGGGGGAGAGCCAACCATTCAGGAGGACCTCCCCCTCTTTCTATTTAAGTTGAAAAAAAGAAGACTAAATATAAAGCTGGATACAAATGGAAGTAACCCTAAAATGCTTATGGAAATTGTAAAGAGTAGATTAGTTGACTATGTAGCTGTTGATTTTAAAACAAGTAGAGTGAAATATCATTTGGCTATAGGTTTAGAAAAGGAGGAAGGAGAAAGATATTACAAAAAGCTTCTTGAGTCCCTAAAGATTTTAAAAGAAGGAGATATCGAGTATGAGGTAAGAACTACAGTGGTGCCCGAAATTGTGGAGGAGGAGGATTTAAAGTTGATTAGAGATGAAATAGGAGATGTCCCCTATTATCTACAAAGGTTTAATCCCGAGAATGCTCTAAGTTTTGAATTTAGAAAGAAGATTTCTTATCCTGATGATAAGCTAATAGAATTTAGAGAAAGGTTGCACTGTGAATTAAGAGGAGTTGTTAATTCTTTTCAGAATAAGGAGAGCTAAAGCGGAGGCTATAGTCCCCTGAAGGAAATTTACTTGATAACTGCCATAATCTATAATAAGCCCTGAGAGAAAATAGGAAACAACTTGAGCAGTAGATATTACCAGATTGTTTATCCCTACAAAGCTTCCTGCTTTTTCCTTTGGTATATAGCTGAGAAGTAAGCTATAAGGGACAATCATGAGAATTGAGGAACTTATCCCATAAATAATTAAGGTAGGGTAAATATGGATCAATCTACTGCTTTGGGAAAACAAGAAGCTACTAATGGCAAATAAACCAAGACCAATTGCAGTAATCTTCCCTTTTGAATGCTTGTCCGCAATATAGCCAATAGGAATTGTTGATAGCCATGATATTATTCCAAAGAATCCTAAGGCTAAGATATAATCTTTCAGTGAGGCGGATAGAGCATCTCTGAAGAAAAGTAAAAGGAAGGAACTAACAGAAGATATCCCATACCATATTAACCACTGTAGTGAGAAAAGCTTAATCCATGTTTTTCCTTTAAAGTAATTAAAGTCTATATCAGGTTTCTTAAAGTTTTGAGGATCCTCCGTAAGAAGAAGTAGAGAAAGAGCTGATAAAATAACTCCTATATAGATGATTAGAAATCTTAAAAATTCGCTATGGGATAAAAGGACTAAAATAACATAAAGTCCTTGAGCAAAATATGATGTAAAATTAGTTATGCCTGTTGCTGTTGCGAAAAAATTTTTAGGGATGAGATCAGGTACTAAGCTCTGGAAAGGAGCAAAGGCAGAATAGAAGAAGATAGAAACGAGTAATAGGTTAATATAAAGATTATAAACATCCTTTGTATGCTCTAATCTTAGAAGAGCCAGAATAAATAATAATAGGCTAAAAATTATTAAGTATTTTCTACCTCTTAGAATTTTTCGCATTTTATCAGATATTATTCCAATGATTGGGGGTATTACTATTCCAACAAAACTGATTATAGACATAAGAATTCCTATATGGGTTTTGGATGTAGTAAATTTATTTAGAAAAAAGATAAGATAAAAGCTTCTAAAGGCTGAAAACAAAGAGAAGCCTATATTCCCCACACCCAATATAGCAATCTTTTTATATACTTCTCTGACTTCTTTTATCTTTTCCATTTTTGTTAGTTGATTATAACATATTTTGAAAATTAATATTTTTTTGGTATTATTTTTAGAAAAAAGAAAGAGAGGGTTATTTATGGAAGAAATATACGAAAAATTAGAGAGACTTAAAAAATATATAAGGGATCTTGGGAAGGTTGCTGTTGCCTATTCTGGGGGTGTTGATAGTACTTTTTTATTGAAAGTATCAAAAGAAGTTTTAGATAATAACGTTATAGCTATAACTCTTGTTTCTCCTTTATATCCACGTTCTGAAATAGAATTTGCTAAAAATATGGCAAAGGAATTAGGAGTGAGACATATAATTATACAAGAGGAGAATATTTTTAAAAATGAGGAGTTTATAAAAAATCCTCCAGATAGATGCTATATTTGTAAAAAAATGGAGTTTAGAGAAATAATTAAATATGCAAAAAAGAAAGGGATAGAATACGTTTTGGATGGAAGTAATGCGGATGATTTAAAAGATTATAGACCTGGAAGAAGAGCTCTCTTAGA
This sequence comes from Dictyoglomus sp. NZ13-RE01, assembly GCA_002878375.1. Taxonomy (NCBI): domain Bacteria; kingdom Pseudomonadati; phylum Dictyoglomota; class Dictyoglomia; order Dictyoglomales; family Dictyoglomaceae; genus Dictyoglomus; species Dictyoglomus sp. NZ13-RE01. The sequence goes on along the minus strand of NIRF01000006.1, from coordinate 87,209 downwards.
GCTTAATGTAAAAAGCCCCCTCTTAGAATTGGGATTCACAAAGGAAGAAATTAGAAAACTTTCCTTAGAATATGGATTACCTACTTACAATAAACCGTCTTTTGCCTGTCTTGCTTCAAGAATTCCATATGGTGAGACTATTACTATGGAGGAGCTGAAAAGAATTGATGAGGGAGAAGAGTTTTTAAGGGGTTTAGGGTTTAAGCAGGTTAGATTAAGAAGTCATGGAAGTATTGCAAGAATAGAAGTGGATAGTGAGAGCTTTAATATAATACTGGAGAGGAGAGAAGAGATTCTTGAGAAATTGAAAAAATTGGGCTATATATATGTTACTTTGGATTTAGAAGGTTATAAAATGGGAAGTATGAATAAAATTTTAAAGGAGAAAAGCTATGAATAGAGAAAAATTAAAGGAATTGCTTTTAAGGTTTAAGGATGGAGAGATAGGAATTGAAGAGGTTGTTGAAAAGTTAAGCGTTATGCCCTATGAGGATCTTGGCTTTGCAAAGGTTGATCATCAAAGAGGTCTTACAAGGGGTTTTTCAGAGGTAATATTTTCCCAGGGAAAAACTCCAGAGCAAGTAGCAATGATTATGGAAAGAATTTTGGAAAGGTCTAATAGGGTTTTAGCTACAAGGGCAAGCAAAGAAATTTTCCAATATGTGAAGGAAAGAATAAAGGATGCAGAGTATAATGAACTGGCAAGAACCATAAAAGTGGTGAGGGAAGATATAGTTAAAAAAGGAAAAGTAATTGTTGCCTGTGCAGGAACGGCGGATCTTCCTGTGGCTGAGGAGGCTGTAGAGACTGCGGAGATTATGGGAAGTAATGTGGAAAGGGTATACGATGTGGGAATTGCAGGTCTTCATAGATTATTAGATAAAATAAGTTTGTTAAGAAGCGCAAATGTAATAGTTGCTGTTGCAGGTATGGAGGGTGCATTGCCCAGTGTTTTGGGAGGGCTTGTAGATAAGCCTGTTATAGCTGTTCCTACAAGTGTAGGTTATGGTGCTAATTTTAATGGTCTTTCTGCTCTTTTAACTATGCTGAATAGTTGTGTGCCTGGAATTGCAGTTGTAAACATAGATAATGGTTTTTCAGCAGGGTATTTAGCCAGTATGATAAATCTATTAGTGGAGGGAAAAAGATGAAGATATTATATTTTGATTGTTTCTCAGGGATAAGTGGGGATATGATTTTAGGTGCCTTAATTGACTTAGGTGTTTCTCCTGATCTCTGGTTAGAGCATTTAAGAAAAATTCCTATTGAAGGTTATGAAGTAAAAATAACTAAAAAAAGGAAAGGATTTTTATATGGAACTGATGTAGATATTATAACTCGGGAAAGTCAACCCCATAGACATTTACATCATATTTTGGAGATAATTGAGAAAAGTGAAACCTCTGATTGGGTTAAGGAAAATTCAAAAAAAGTATTTGAGAAGATAGCAATAGCGGAATCAAAAATTCACAATGAACCTATAGAGGAAGTACATTTTCACGAGGTAGGAGCTATAGATACTATAATTGATGTAATGGGAAGCTTTATTGCATTAGAGCTTTTAGGAGTGAAGGAAGTATATTCATCGCCACTCCCCTTAGGGAGAGGTTTTGTAAAGGCTCAGCATGGAGTAATTCCTGTACCTGCCCCTGCTACTTTAGAAATATTAAAAGGTATCCCTGTTTACTCTAATGATATAGAGGGAGAACTTGTTACGCCTACTGGAGCTGGAATAATATCAGTTATTGCTAAGGAGTTTGGAAATATTCCCCTTATGAAGATAGAAAGAATTGGATATGGCACAGGAAAGAAAGATTTTAGTATTCCAAATTTGCTTAGGGTTTTCTTGGGTGAAAAAATAGAGGCACCAAAAGAGGAAAAAAATCTTGTTATCGAAGTGAATATAGATGATATGAATCCGCAAATTTATGGCTATCTTGTGGAAAAATTATTTGAGAATGGTGCTTTAGATGTGTTTATGACTCCAATATTTATGAAAAAGGGAAGACCAGGGGTACTTTTAACAGTTTTGATTGAGCCTTGGAAGGAAGAGGTTATATCAGAAATAATTTTTAAAGAAACTACCACTATTGGTTATAGAAAATACTATGTAAATAAGAGAATGATGGATAGAGAAATAAAAGAGGTAGAAACAAAATGGGGAAAAGTTAGAGTAAAATTATCAAAATATGGTGGTATAGAAAAGTTTGCACCTGAATATGACGATTGTAGAAAAATTGCTGAAGAGCATAATATTCCATTAAGGGAAGTAATAAAAGAAGTGGAAAAATCTGTAAGGGGCGAGTAAATCTCGCCCCCTTTACTTACTAAGTTCCTGAGAGGGAGCCTGCAAGAAGCCCTCTCATAAAGTATCTACCAAGAAAGATGTAAACAAGTAGCGGGGGAAGAGCGGTTAGAAGGGCTCCAGCCATTTGTATATTCCACTCTACAAAATAACTTCCTGCAAGATTATTTAAAGCGACGGTTATTGGCTGTACTGATGGATTTGGTGCGACAACAAGTCCAAATAAAAAGTCGTTCCAAATGGATGTAAATTGCCAGATCATAACTACTGCAAAACCCGGCATTGATACTGGAAATATTATTCTTCTGTAGATTCCTGCAAAGCCAGCCCCATCGATCTTCGCCGCTTCTATTATCTCTGAAGGGATGGTAGCATAGTAGTTTCTAAAAATAAGAGTAGTTATAGGGATTCCATATACCGAGTGGACAAAAATGAGTCCCAGAATAGAGCCATAAAGCTTTGTTTTTTGGAGCACTTGGACCAGTGGTATAAGGATGCTTTGATAAGGAATAAACATACCGAAGAGAAGTATGGGAAAGATTATATCTGCCCCTTTAAATCTCCATTTTGTAAGGACATAACCATTCATGGAGCCCAAGAGGGCGGAGATTATAGTAGCAGGTATAACAAGGTATATACTATTCATAAAGTTTTGTGAAAGCCCTCTTAATCCTCTTTGTGGGTTTCCTTTCCATGCAGTGATAAAGCTTTCAAAACTTAGATTTTTTGGTAGTTTCCACATATCTCTTAAGTTAACTTCCGCAAAGCTTTTAAAACTTGTAGCCAATAATACATAAACTGGCATCAAATAGAAGATAGCAAAGATTATAAGGACAATATAGATTAAAAGTCTTGAAATTTTCATTATCTTTTTACCTCCGACCTTAGACTATATCTCAAATAAGGAATTATTAATACTGCTACGGAGATTAATAAGATTATGGCAATACTTGCCCCTTGGGAGAAGTAGTTTCCTCTAAAAGTGGTATCGTACATAAATAAAGCAGGAACATCACAAGAAAAACCTGCCCCACTCCCAGTCATTGCAAAAACTAAATCAAAGATCTTAAGAGATATATGTCCTAATACGATGATAGCACCAAGAGTAATTGGTCTTAGGAGAGGAAGCACAATAAATCTATATACTCCCCAGGTGCTTGCACCATCTACTTGGGCTGCCTCAAAAAGCTCTGTAGGTATTCCTCTGATACCTGCCAAATACATAGCCATAACATATCCAGACATTTGCCATACTGCAGCAATTACTACCGCCTTTATTCCAATTCTTGGGTCTGTATACCATCCACTTTTTAAGAAAGAAAGTCCAATCTTATCCAGCAACATATTTATTCCTACACTTCCACCAGCACCACCTGTCCCAGGATTTAGGAGCCATCTCCAAACAACACCAGTCACTACAAAAGAAATTGCCATAGGGAAAAGATAGATATTTCTAAAAATATTCTCTCCCTTTATTTTTCTATCTAATAATATGGCAAGAAAAAGACCAATTATTAAACTTGATGTGATAAATAGTATGGTGAAAACAAAAAGATTTTTGATAGATATTTGAAATCTATAATTCCCAAAAAGTTCTATATAATTTTTTAGTCCTACAAAGGTATAATCAGGAAATACATTATTCCAATTAACTAATGAAACTACTCCTGTCCACGCAATAAATCCATATACAAAAATTGCTATAAGAATTACAGAGGGTAATAAGAATAAAATTGGAACAATCTTCTCTTTGTTTACTTTTTTCATATTATTCCCCCTTAAAAAAGAAGGGGAGAGGATTTTCTCCTCTCCCCTTTTATTTTTACTATTGTTTTACTCCTTGCTTAACTGCAATATTTACTAAAGCTTTTTGGGTTGTCTTCACATCAGGTCTTACTACAAATAGGGAAATTACATCTTTGAACTCTGTTACCCATCCTTCAGATGCTGCAGCACCATGCATTACACTTGGTACAATTTTGTAAGTTTGCCAGTACTTCATTGTTGCCTGTTGATAAGCAGGGAATTTAGAGGCATCCACGTCAGTTCTTGCTGGAATTGATCCCTTCTTAATATTAAATGCTTCTTGTCCTTCCTTAGAACCTAAGATCTTTAAAAAGGCTATTACATTCTCTCTGTTCTTTACGCCCTTTGGTAATCCAAAGCTATCGGATAATGCATCAAATATATCCGCATTGTTTGGAGCTGAGTACCAGCCAAAATCATTAAATCCTTTTGCGAGGAAGTACCCTACAGCCCAATCTCCCATTATATTCATTGCCGCTTTCCCTTCTACAAGTAATGCACATGCCTCATCCCATGTGCGGGCAGAATGGTCTGGATTTACATAAGTAAGCATCTTTTTGAAGGTTTCTAATGCGTCTGTTACTCTTGGGTCCGACCACTTTGTCCTTCCATCCCAAAGCCCTTTATATCCTTCAGCTCCTAATTTTCCTATGAGAACTGTTTCAAAAACATGGGCAGCTTCCCATCCATCCTTTGTTCCAAGGGCAAGAGGAATAATACCTTTCTCTTTTAATGCTTCTGCTACTTTGAAGAACTCATCGAAGGTTTTAGGGGGTAATAGATTATTTTCATTGAAGATCTTTTTATTGTACCAGAGGACATTTGCTCTATGGATGTTTACAGGAACAGACCAGTACTCACCATTGTAGGATACTATATCAAGAATTCCCTTAGGCATTACTTTTGTCCAACCTTCTTGTTTATAAATGAAAGTGATTGGTTCCATAAATCCTGTTTTAACCCATGTATCAATTAACTCATGTCCTGCATGAACTTGGAATGTATCTGGAGGATCTCCACCAAGCATTCTGGTTTTTAATACTGCTTTTGCATTGGCACCTGCGCCACCAGCAACTGTCGCATTAATAATCTCTACATCAGGATATTTTTTATGGAAGATATCAAATAGTGCTTGAAGCCCTTCCGCCTCTCCTCCTGCAGTCCACCAGGAGAAAATCTCAATTTTACCTTTTAACTGTGCAATCGAGGGTAAAACAAGGAGAAGTAAAATCAAGGAAAATATTACTAAGCCCTTCCTCCACATAACTAAACCCTCCATTTTTTAAATTTTTTTAGGGGAAGGAACAGTTTAAATTGGAAAGCTTTTTACCACCTCCTAACTTTTATTTCTGAAAGAAACTTACATAAATATTTTAAACCTACATTTTTTTAAAATCAATATTGACAAATTGCACATATGTGGTAAAATATCATTACAAAAAAATAGGAAAGGAGGAATTATGAGAAGAGGATTTGGTTGCCGTAAATGGACAGTCTTGACTTCTCAAAGCTTATTGAGTGCTCTTATTTTGTCTGTTTTGGCAAAGAAAAGCCTTCATGGTTATTCTTTACTTGATGAGTTAAAGGAGATGGGGATAGATACAAGCTTGATTCATCATACAGTTATCTATAGATTACTGAGATTTATGGAAGTTAATGGACTTGTAAAGTCTGAATGGGAAACTGGAGGAACAGGACCTGCAAGAAGAATTTATATGATTACTGAATTGGGGATTGAGTATCTAAAAGATTGGTATATGAAGGTAAAGGATGATCTAAACATAATGGAGAAAATAATGAAGAATATAGAGGAAAGTATTTTGAAAGGAGGTGAATAAAAATGTTTGGATGGAGAGGAAGAGGATTTAGAGGTTGGTCTCCTGATTGGCCCTATGTAGGGATTGGTAGAGGTGGTCTTCCAAGATGCTGGTATCCTGGTTTTTGGGGTTGGTGGAGATATAGATATCCTTACACCTATTCCAAAGAAGATGAACTAAATTTTTTAAAAGAAGAGGCGGACGCCTTAAAGGCATACTTGGCGGATTTAGAGGCGAGAATAAAAGAATTAGAATCTAAGTAATTCTGAAAAATGGGGGAGAAAATAATCTCCCCCATTTTATTTTTTTGGCGGAGAGGGTGGGATTCGAACCCACGAGGCAGTTTCCTGCCTACTCGCTTTCGAGGCGAGCGCCTTAGTCCACTCGGCCACCTCTCCCTATTCAGACCTTAAAGCCTGAATAGGATCAAGATTTCCAGCCCTTACAGCGGGCACAACCCCAAAAACTAATCCAACAAAGAAGGAGAACAGAAATCCTAAGATAATTATATTTAAATTTATAGAGAAAGGAATATCAAAATTTTTTAGAATATTTCCTGCAATAAGGGCTAAGAAGATTCCAATAAGTCCTCCTAAAATTCCTAATATAGACGACTCTATGAGGAATTGAATTAGTATATCTTTTTTCCTTGCCCCAACTGCCTTTCTTATTCCAATCTCCTTAATTCTCTCCATTACTGATACAAGCATTATATTCATTATCCCAATTCCTCCAACTATGAGGGAAACTCCAGCAATTCCTGCTAAAGTTAAAGTTAGTATGTTTAGTATTTCATTCATTGCGGAGAGCAAATCTTCTTGTTTAGCAATTACAAAATTAGTTCTTCCTCTTCTCTGCTTTAATATCAAAATTAATCTTTGTCTAAAGCTTTCCAGCTCTTCCCCCCTTTTAACCTCTATTGCTATAAAATTAATGTTTTGACTACCTCTTAAAGTTAAAGCTAAAGTTAGAGGTATTATTATTCTTCTATCCAAGTCGTTCATATTAGAGGAGATACCTTTTTCCTTTAGAACGCCTATAACTCTATAGTTTTGTCCTCCAATATTTAGTTCTTTTCCTATGGCGTCTTTGAAACTTCCTGCTATATCTATGGCTATTTTGGGACCAATGATACATACTTTCTCCCTTCCTTCTATTTCAGAGTCTGTAAAAAATCTTCCTGCAAGAAGTCCCTCCCTTGATATTATTAGTCCGTCCATATCAGTTCCAACAATTGAGCCAGAAATTTCAACGAATTTATATTTGATATCTAAGCTAAGATTAACTGACGTAGAGACTAATAAATCATCTTTGAATAGTAGTTTTAAATATTTTAGATCGTCATAGGTAAAGGGCTTGGGGATACCACGGGATGCTCGAGAGGAATTACGGAAAGAATTGAAATCTCCTTGGGTTTCTACAGCGGAAGGGAATATAATTAAAGTATTTGTACCTAAATTTTCCATGACTTGGGTGACCCTATTTTTGGCTCCCTGCCCAATGGATATGAGGAGAATAACTGTAAATACACCTATAATAATTCCTAATATGGTTAGAAAGGATCTTAATTTACTTGTTCTTAAAACATAGAAGGCGCTTTTAAAAGCCTCAATTATTTTCATAAGTAATCCCCCGTACCTTGCTCTTATTTTTAAGATTTTTGGGAGGTGAAAGAATTATAAAGTCTCCCTCTTTTATTCCTTTTAAAACCTCAATCTTATCTCCTAATATATCGCCTAAAGTTACCTCTTTTTCTATGGCATGATTATCATTAATAATATAGGCATAGGTTTTTCCTTCCTTAAACTCAATAGCACTTAGAGGAATGACTAAAGCATTTTTCTTTACCCCCACATATATATTACAAGAAACGGACATCCCCTCTTTTACCTTATCACCTAATGTAGGCACTCCAATCCTTACCTCATAAGCATAGGTTCCATCCTTTCCTATGGATGGTGAAAAGGATACGCTTTTTACATAGCCTTCCCACCACTTATCTCCTAAGGCGTCTACTTTTACATCAGCTTTTTGTCCTTCCTTTATCTTCATAACATTTGTTTCATCAACTCTTACCACTGCGTTTATTGAACTTATGTCCACGATGGTCATGATGCTATTTGTAGTAGATCCTCCTATCATCCCTAAAAGGGAGGAAAAATTGGAAAGACTTCCCAAATTTAATAAATTTGTAGAGGAGGATGAAGTATTTGGGGATACTTTTTGCCCCTTTTCTGCATTTACACTAACAACTATACCATCTATGGGTGATTTTAGGTATTTTTCTTGCAGCATCTCTTTCAAATTGTTGTAATAAATTTCTAAGAGCCCTCTTATACTCTCAAAGGACATACTATTGTTACTACTATTATTAGTTTGCATACCTAAGAAATTGCCTAATATGTTTCCTCTTGAGGATAGAAGCTCTTGGGTTTTTACAAGCTCCAGCATAAGCTCCAAATTCTTAATTTGGCTCTCTATTTCTTTAGTATCAAGAGTGGCTAAAATGTCCCCTTTTTTGACTCTTTGTCCCTGTTTCACCCTTATATCCAAAAGGGTTGAGGAGAATTTAGGATAAATATCTACTTTATTATTGAAAGATATATAACCTGAGGCAGAAATGATAATAGGTAAATCTTCCCTTTGAGCTTTGTAATAGTATACCTCAATAGGTGGCTTAAAAAGGTCTGTTGTAAAATAAACTGTAATAATTGTAACAAGTATTATTGCAATTCCTATTATTGATTTTTTCATTTAGCTCCCTCCAACTTATTCAAAAAATTCTCTAAGTAATTTACATAACCTTTTGTCCATCCTGCACAAAGTTCTAAGGCTTGCAAAATGACGCTATCATATTCATCCCTTATTGGTGATACATAATCCTTAAAAAATTTAGGATCTGCCTTAAAGTTTTTAACCTTGTTAATATCATCTCCATAATACTTTATTTGTAGATCCCAGAGTTTGCCCATAAATCTTCGAGAAAGCCATGCCGCTTTTACACCTGCCTCTTCAGGATTTGTAATCTCCAAGGGTTTTGCCTCTTTAAGCACCTTTATATACTTTGGATTTCCTGATTTTATTTGATACTCTTGGTAATCTTCTAAGGTATAATGGTGGTTTTCTCCCTGCATTATGAGTTTGTCAAGATTAAATATTCCAAAAACTACATTTTCTAAAGGCATGGGATAGGCATGAAAGGGCATTGATAAATCTTGAAGGTAGTGAAGACTATAAGCAAAGAACCTGAATCCCCAATAATAATCTCCTTTTTGAAAAGCCTCTCTTGCTAAGTTCCAAAAATGTATGATCCTTTTTGGTGCTTCACCAAGCTTTAATGCCCCCTGAAAGGTTATAAAATACATATGTCTCCAACCAGAGCTTCCTCCCATAAGTTTTTGCATAGAACTAAGATTAAGGTTTTCATCCATGCCATTATCAGGTTCTGTTACATATCTTGTAATTATAGTTTTTGCAGAGATTTTTTCTCCAATTTTCTCTCCTCTATATGGAATTACATAATTGGGATTATAAGGAGAAGGATCGTTATAAGTATAGGGTGTTACAGGTATATTATTGTATTTATCAAGCCAAGGAAAATTCTCCAAAATTATCTGGGTCATCTCAGCATGGGCAGACCAGGAAAATATGGGCATTATAAATAAAATTATCCCTAAAATTAAAAGCAATACTTTCTTTTTCATAAATTTCCCTCCTCAATTAATATATTCTTTCTTCAGTATCAGGATCAAAAAAGTAGAGCTTTTCAGGAAGCTCTAAATATATCTTTTCTCCTACTCTAAATCTATAGTCTTCCTTTGGTATTTTAATCTTTATGGTTTTTTTTGCAACGTCTATATGTAATGTTTGAAATTTATCAGACGGCAAGTTCTCAATAAAATATAATTCTCCTATTAATCCTTCCCCTCTATCATTTATCTTTACCTTAGACGGTGAAAATCCCCATATAATTTCCTTTTTATTAAAATCAAAATTTATAGGAATCTCTATGTTTTCAAAAATAATTTTTCTGTCTATCACTTTACTTCTAAAAATATTCATAGGAGGATCTCCCACAAAGCTTGCAACGAAAGCATGTTTTGGATCTTCGGTAAGATCCTCGTAGGTTCCCACTTGTAGTATTCTTCCTTCATGCATAACTGCTACCAGATCTCCAAGGGCAAAGGCTTCTTTCTGATCGTGGGTCACGTAAACGGTAGTTACCTCAAATCTAACCAAAAGTTTTTTAATCTCTGCTCTTGTAATAACTCTTAGCTTGGCATCCAAATTTGATAGGGGCTCATCCATAAGCATTATGGTAGGATTCCTAACTATACATCTTCCAATTGCAACTCTTTGCTTTTCTCCTCCTGACAATGTACGAGGTTTTCGAGGAAGTAGATCTTCAAAACCTACACCAAGGATCTTTGCAGTCTCTTTTATTCTTTCATCGATCTCCTCTTTAGGTCTCTTTCTAATCCAAAAATAAAAAGCTAAATTACCTCTCGCCTCATAATGAGGATATAGAGCATAATCTTGAAAAACCATGCCTATGCCTCTATCCTTTGGGGGCAAGTCATTAACTATTTTTTCATTGAAATAAATATTTCCATAATCAGGCTTTTCAAGACCTGCTATTACCTTGAGAAGTGTGGTTTTTCCACAGCCAGTAGGTCCTATAACTGATAAAGTTTTACCTTCTGGAATTATGAGGTCTACATCTCTTAATGCATAAATTCTTCCCTCTTCCTCTATAGGAAGATCTTCAAGAAGCTTTTGCTTTTTTTCTCTTTTAAAAAGAGTGAATTCAAACTCTCTTTTAAAAGTTTTTGTTACTCTTTCTAATCTTACCCTTACCCCATTTTAATCTCTATCCTCTCCATTCCCTTACACATAGTATAGGTATCCTGTCCTAAATACATAGATGGGCTAAAGTTTTCTAAATTGTAGATCCTATCAAACTTATCCTCTTCTACTTCGCTATAAACTACTTTACCTATTACTAATACATGATCTCCTTTCAGATCTTTTATATCTTCTAAAGTGCACTCTATATGGGCAGGGCATTCCTTAATGACAGGAGCTTTTATCTTTTTTGCACTTATAGGGGTAAGATTAGCTAATTTAAACTTTTCATGATCCCTACCTGAATATCTCCCACATATTAATGTAGCTTTAGAAAGCTCATAGGAGGGTATATTGATAGCAAATTCTCCCGTTTCTTTAATTAATTGAAGAGTAAATCTTTCAGGTCTCAGACTCATGACTACTAAAGGTGGATTAATGCTAAAGGGAACAAGCCAAGATACTGTCGTTACATTAGGTCTTCCAATTTTACTAATACTTGTTATTAAAAAGGCTGGTAATGGATGTAAAAGGTATATAAAGTTGTGTTTTAACTCCTTCATACTATCACCTCATAATTTTAATATCCATTCCCAATCATACTTGGTAGATACAAAAGTGCCTTTATTATAATTTAGTTTTTCTGTTTCTAAAGCAACTACCATTTGTTTTGCAAAAGCATCTTGATCCTTTTTGCTCATGTAATCTTTTAATGCAGAGTAAGGGAAGCCTATGAATAGGGTTTTACCATTGAAGGGATCCTTTTTATCTTCTACCATTACTATAATGTTTATCATGGTCTTTGGAGGGAGGGTGATATCATTCAAGATAGGCAAAAGCTCTTTTAATACCCTATTTGCCAGGGTGGGATAAGGGAGCCCGTCCTTATGGGATTGTGTATAGCAGGATATAACAAGTCCAGTTATAGGATGGTATACACAAGATCCGAATTTAAAAGTTTCATCAAAGGCTTTGACGTTTTTCTCGAAGTTTGATTTATAGACTTTACTGAAGGATTCTATATGTAGAACAAATATGGTGGCTGGTCTTGTCTTTTGATTTGTTTGGGTTTGGGTTGAGGTTTGAGCATAAACAAGCCCTAATACCATGATGATAATAAGAGACAAAAATAAATACCTTTTCATAATTTTACACCTCCAAATTCCTTTTTTCATATTATACACCATTATTAAGTTGAGATTAATTTTAAACTATGATAAACTTTATAAAAGATTATTTTTTTTGTGAGCTTAAAAATTAATGGAGGTAGGAATATGATAAATGATATTGAAAAGTTCTTATCTTCATATGGTTGGAAAATATATCCTGGTTCCTTTAGAAAATTTTCTGAAGATAAATATTTATTTGTTGGTAAAAAGGATAAAGAGAAAAAAATAGGATTAGTAAATGGTCAATCACTTTTACTTTCTTTCCCTTATTACTCTCAGGATTTATACTATGGACCTCAAAAGATCTATATAAATTTTTACCCGTTAACTTTTGAAAATTATTTAAAACTAAAAAAGGTTTATAATCTAAGTCCCACTGTTTGTGATAAGAAAACATCCTTTGGTACAGGAGATAGATTAGGGCTTGTTTCCTCAGCTCACCTTAGGGTACTTAAAGATTATGAGGTTTTTCCTGTGATTATTCAGCAGTCCCCAAGGGAACTTATAAAAACTCATAGAGATTTTAAGGATGTATTGTTAAAAGGTGTTTTAGGATTCTTAGAGTCTGGATATAATGGAAATTTTGGGGCAGATGCGGATCATATAAAGGATGAGGAATATTTAAAATCCGCTATAGAGGCAGGCTATACAATGTATACCATAGATATTAGTGATTTTCTCGTAAAAATATCTTCTTTAGATAAAGGGGATATTTATGATAGAGTAAGAAATATTTCGGATTTTGGGAAAAAAATTATTAATAAGTATGCAGGGAAGAAACTAAAGGAAAAAGATTTTGAATATGAATTTAATGAAGATAGGCTAATTGAATCTGCAATTACCTATGAAAATGGACTCAAGTTTATTGAGAAGGTTTATGCTATTCTTGAGGATAATCTTAAAGACTACAATCTTGAGGTATCTATTGATGAAGGGGAGAGAGATACAACCTTAGAGGACCATTTGTTTGTGGCAGAGTATCTTCATGAGAGAGGTATAGACTTTTGGAGTTTAGCTCCTAAGTTTCCTGGGGAATTCCAGAAGGCTTTAGATTATAAAGGAGATATTAATAAATTTGCTGAGGAATTAAGAAAGCATTATATAGTTGCTAAGAAGATTGAAGGATATAGATTAAGTTTGCATTCTGGAAGTGATAAGTTCAGTATTTACAAAGATTTTTCTAAAATTACTGAGAAAAACTTTCATATTAAGACTTCAGGTACCAGTTGGTTACAGGCAATAAGACTTATTGCAAAATTTGATAAAGAATTGTTCTTGGAATTGTATCATATAGCATTAGAAAATTTAGAGGAGAGTAAAAAAGCCTACAAGGTAGACATAAAAAAAGAAGATTTTCCAAAGGAACCTAATTTAGATCTCTTAGAATTTTTCGAAAAGCCAGAGGTCAAACAGTTATTCCATATATCTTATGGAGCTCTCTTAGATGAGAGAAGGAGTGAAATTTACAATATATTAGATAGATATGAAGAAGAGCATTACGAGCTTGTAGCAGAGAATATTAAAAAACATTTAGTAAAGATCTTTGAGGAGGTTTGAGATGGTTAGGATTGCCATTGTAAATTCCAGTAGCTTTGGTAAATATTTTCCTGAGCATATAGAAAGGTTAAAGGCTTTAGGAGAAGTAGAGAGGTTTGAATTTCCAGAGGATATTGCCGGAAAGACATTAGCGGAAAAATTAAAGGGATTTTCTATTATTATTGCCAGTGTTAAGCCCTATTTTAATGAAGAATTTTTTAGGTACAAGGATGAGACCATTCTTATTGCAAGACATGGTATAGGATACGATAATATCGACATTAAATCTGCAACAGAAAAAGGAGTTATTGTTACTAAGGTAACAGGAGAGGTGGAGAGGGAGGCTGTAGCAGAAACTGCAGTGGCTCTTCTTATGGCTGTTATGAGGAAGGTGAGAGAGGCATCTTTAAAGGTTAAAGAGGGAAAATGGAAAGAGAGAGCAAGATTCATAGGTTGGGAGATAAAAGGAAAAACGGTGGGAGTTATAGGCTTCGGGAATATTGGAAGTAGAGTTGGGGAAATCTTGAAAAATGGTTTTAATGCAAGACTTGTTGCTTATGATCCAAAATTACCACCGGATGAGATTAGGAAGAGGGGAGCAGAACCTGTTTCTTTGGAGGAACTTTTAAAAACTTCAGATATTATTTCTCTTAATGCATCATTAAGTGCAGAAAATTATCATATGTTATCTGATAGAGAGTTTTCATTAATGAAGGATAATGTCTTTATAGTGAATACAGCAAGAGGAGAGCTAATAGATGAGAAAGCTTTAATAAAAGCTATTGAGTCGGGAAAGGTTGCAGGAGTAGGTATGGATGTGGTGGAGGGAGAGCCTATTGATGAAAATCACCCGCTTCTTAAGTACGAGAATGTATTAATAACTCCCCATATTTCTGCTTACACCTATGAATGTTTAAAGGGTATGGGAGATAAAGTGGTATCAGATGTGGAAATGGTGCTAAGAGGTGAAATACCAAGTGAAGTGATAAATAAAGAGGTAATTGAAAAATTTATGAAGAGGAGGGGACATGGAGGACTTAATTCTTGCTGTTGATATTGGTACCACCAATGTAAAGGCTGGGGTTTTAGATTTTAATGGAAATATTCTTCGTATTGCCAGTAAAGAGGTCCCTCTTGAAAGGGATGATACAGGAAAGGCGGAGCATAACCCCGATACCCTTTTTGAGACTTTTATTAAGATTTGTAGAGAAGTTTCAGAAGGATTTGAAGATAGAATAATCTTGTTAGTGCCCTCTACTTATATGTTCGCCTTACTTCCTGTAGATAAGGATTTAAAGCCTCTTACTGGGATTATTACCCTTTTAGATACTCGTTCTCAAGAGACCTTTGAAGAGTTATCTAAGGTTGTTGACTTTGAAGAGATTTATAACAGAACAGGATGTCCCCCTTTATTCCATTACCCATTTGCTAAGATCTATTGGTTGAAGAAGAGGCATAGGGAAATTTTTGAAAAGGCAAGATATTTTTTATGTTCAAAAAGTTTTATAATCTCTAAACTGATAGGAGAGGTAATTTCTGAACCAAGTGTTTCTGCAGCAACCCAAATGATGAATATAAATAAATTGGATTGGGATGATTACGCACTAAGCTTCTTAGAAATAAATTACAGTAATCTTCCTAAGCTTGTCTCCTCAGAGACCATACTGGGAAAGGTCTCTAAGGAAGTATTAAAAATGATGAACTTGAAAAGGGATGTAGAGCTTCTAACAGGGGTATATGATGGGGGAGCTGTAGGTCTTGGAATAGGAGCCATGGGAGGCTCTGTGGGGGTCATAAATCTTGGAACAACAGGGATGCTTAGAGTAACTTATGATAAGCCTGTAGTGGATAAGGATAAAAGCATGAGATTTCAGGCTTACTATCTTTGTAATAATAAATGGTATATTGGGGGAGCAGTAAATAATGCTGGTATAATCTTGAGATGGTTTAGAGATAATATATTTAATTTGAGCTATGAAGAACAAACTCTTCTTGCTGACCAAGATAATTCTAAAAACCTCTTCTTTTTACCCTTTATTACTGGAGAAAGATATCCAGAGATTGGAAATATTGCATCTGGTGTGTTTTTTGGACTGAAGAGTTTTCATACAAAAAATCATATGATTAGGGCAGGTATGGAAGGAGTTACTTATTCTCTAAAGCTTTCCTATGATGCCCTTTTGGAAAACGGAATAGATATTTTTGAGTTAAGAGCAGGAGGCGGAGGGTCAAAATCTTCATTATGGATGAATATATTTGCAAATGTATTCAATAAGCCTATAAAAGTGATTGATTCTGAAGAATCTGCCCTTTTAGGCTCTGCAATTCTTGGAACTTACTCCTTAGGGGTTTATAAAAACCTTAAAAGCGCGACTGATAAACTGGTAAAGATTAAAGAAGTTTATATGCCTTCAGAAGACCTCGCCCAATACTACTCAAAAAGATACGAGTTTTTTAAGTATCTGGTAAGATATATGAAAGAAGCCTTCGAAAGGCATAATAAATTATAAAGGAGGTAATCTTAATGAAGGGAGATATTGGTTTAATAGGATTAGCAGTTATGGGGCAGAATTTAGCCCTAAATATAGCAAGAAAAGGTTACAAAGTATCTGTATATAATAGGACTTCCTCAAGGACTGAAGAATTTGTAAAGGAAAAGGTTAAGGATGAGAAAATAATCCCTTGTTACGATATTAAAAGTTTTGTAGAATCTTTAGAGACCCCAAGAAAGATTATATTAATGGTTAAAGCAGGACAGCCAGTTGATGATACTATAAAGGAGCTCCTGCCCTACTTAACTCCAGGAGACTTAATTATTGATGGAGGGAATTCTCATTATTCAGATACTTCCCGAAGATTAAAAGAATTAAGAGAAAAAGGTATTCTTTTCTTAGGAATGGGAGTTTCGGGGGGAGAATATGGAGCTCTTCATGGTCCCTCTTTAATGCCAGGAGGCACAAGAGAGGCTTATCAATTAGTGGAGGAAATATTGTTAAAGATTTCAGCACAAACCGAGGATGGACCCTGTTGTACCTATGTAGGAGATGATTCCGCAGGACATTTTGTTAAGATGGTACATAATGGTATAGAGTATGCATACATGCAGGCAATTGCAGAAGTTTACGATATTATGAGAAAGGTTTTGAAAATGAATAGTAAGGAGATAGGAGATGTTTTTGAGGAATGGAATAAAGGGGATTTAAACTCCTTTCTAATGGAGATATCTTACAAAATAATGAGATTTATTGATGAGGAAACTGGAAAGCCTCTTGTGGAACTAATTTTGGATAAGGCAGAACAAAAGGGAACTGGGAAGTGGACAGCCCAAACTGCTCTTGACTTAGGTGTCCCAACACCTTCCCTTGATCTTGCAGTATCTGCAAGAACTCTTTCCCATTTCAAAGATATGAGAAGAGAACTCTCTAAGAGATATGATAAGGTTGTTTCTATCTTTTCATTAAATAGGGATGAGGTTTTAGAGGATTTAAGAAAATCTCTTCTCTTTGCCATGTTCATGGCTTTTTCTCAGGGCTTGTGGCTGATTAGTGTTGCAAGCAAGGAATTTAATT
Organism: Dictyoglomus sp. NZ13-RE01; assembly: GCA_002878375.1. Lineage (NCBI taxonomy): Bacteria > Pseudomonadati > Dictyoglomota > Dictyoglomia > Dictyoglomales > Dictyoglomaceae > Dictyoglomus > Dictyoglomus sp. NZ13-RE01. The sequence continues at coordinate 70,162 of NIRF01000006.1, read as the reverse complement.
ACAATATTGATCTTACTGAGGTCGTAAGAATTTGGAAAGGAGGCTGTATAATTAGGGCAAGACTACTAAATCTTTTTAGGGATATTATTAAGGAAAATCCAGAAAATGTTAATCTCCTTAATAGTGATAAGGCATATAATTTTATTAAGGAGAAATTAGAGTCTATCAAGAATGTGACAAAAATCTCAAAAGCATACAATATTCCTACATTAGTCTTGAACTCTTCCTTAGACTATTTCTTGTCTATAACAGAAGAGAATCTTCCTGCAAACTTAATTCAAGCACAAAGAGATTTCTTTGGTGCTCATACTTATCAGAGAATTGATAAAGAAGGAATATTCCATACTGTTTGGGAAGAGTTTTAAAAAGGAGGTTGAAATCTATGAGTTATGTAGAGGAACTATTTTCTGTAAAGGATAAGGTAGCTGTTTTTACTGGTGGTGCAGGAGTCTTAGCAGGTGCTATTGCAAAAGGATTGGGAAAGGCAGGAGCAAAAATAGTTGTTACTGACATAAGTCCTCTTGATGCAAGACTTGAAGAACTAAGGAAGGAAGGAATTGAGTGTGAAGGCTATTATATGGATGCATTGGATAAGAAGAGTGTAGAAGAGGTAGCACAAAAGGTAAAGGAAAGGTTTGGAAGAGTGGATATACTTTTAAATGCTGCAGGAGGAAATGATCCATCCGCAACTACATCTAAGGAAGTATCCTTTTTTGATCTAAGCATTGAAGCATTACAAAAAGTAGTTAATTTAAACTTGTTTGGTGGTGCTATAATTCCAAGTCAGGTTTTTGGTAAATTGATGCTGGAGAATGAAGATGGTGGAGTGATAATTAATTTCTCCTCTATGTCAGCTTTTAGACCTCTTACAAGAACTGTAGGATATTCTGCAGCAAAGGCAGCAGTTAGTAATTTTACACAATGGTTAGCAGTATACATAGCCCAAGAGTATTCACCTAAGATTAGAGTTAATGCAATTGCTCCAGGATTCTTACTAACCAATCAAAATAGATATTTACTATTAAATGAGGATGGTAGTTTAACTCCAAGGGGACAAGCTGTAATAGACCATACACCTATGGGAAGATTTGGAGATCCTGATGAGCTAATTGGAGCAATAATTTGGCTCTCCTCAAAGGCAAGCTCCTTTGTAACAGGTGCAGTAATACCAATAGATGGTGGATTTAATGCCTACTCAGGGGTATAATAGATAAAAAGCCCCCCAGAAATTTTTGGGGGGCTTTTTACTCCCACTCCGCCGTTACTACACTATCTAATTCTATAATTTTTGAGATAATTTCATCCTTTGTAATTTTGGCAGGTAATTTCAAATCAATAATTAAAGTAACCTTTTTACTATTCTCATCTATGGGAGGTCCCAATTCAATCCTTTTTATATTTACTCCCAAATTTCCAAGTAATGTCCCTATTTCTCCAATAGCACCAGGTCTATCCTCAATTAAGCACTTCAATATTACTGGTTTATGACTACCTAAAAATCTTATTTCTAATTCTGCAGCTACAGCTAAGGTTACCACTACTAAGAGAGTAGTAACTATGGCTGGAAAATAGAGACCTGCTCCCACTGCGAGTCCTATTCCTGCAACAGTCCAGATGCTTGCTGCTGTGGTTAATCCCTTTATAGTAGTACCAGCCCTAAATATGGTTCCTGCCCCAATAAAACCTATTCCTGTAATTACCTGAGCTGCAATTCTTCCTGGGTCCGAAGGTGATCTACCAGGAAAACCATAAGCAGATACTATCATTACTAAAGTAGAACCGAGACAAACTAAAATATGGGTCCTAAGACCTGCAGGCTTTTCCTCCTTTTCTCTCTCCCAACCTACAAGTCCTCCCAAAAGCATGGAAATAATAAGCCTTATTAAAACTTCAACCCCACTTATCATGGCTTAATTATAACATATTATTGACACCATCTTCCTATAAATCTTATACTTTTCCAAAGGATGGTGATAACGATGAAGATAATTTTAATCTTTATGCTTTTAATATTTTTGATTAATATTCTCTGGGCTCAGGAGGTTCCAGTAATTGAGAATAGAAGCAAGGTTATAGCAAGAGTAAGGGGAGTAATTCTTGGTGAATTTCCTCATGTGGAGCTCATCTTAGAGATTTTAAAAAGTGAAAATGTAGAGGGTTATAAAAATTTTGCAAAGGAAAATCAAATCATTTTAGCAACTCCATTTTCACAAACCCAGGATCTTTTTCTTTGTTATTTCTTGAGACCGTCAGATGAGGTTTTGTGCTTACTGGAATTTGTTGGGGATGAAAGAAAAAGAGGATGGATTATAAGAAGCATTAAAAGGTTAGGGAGGGAAGAGGATTTAGAGGATGTTATAAAATATTTCCTTATAGGAAAAGGCTTTATTAAAGAGGGGGAAGACTTTTCCTTTGAGATTGTGAAGAAGGATGAAAATGGGTGGGAAGTAGAGGTAAATTTATCAAGATTAAGAATAAGAATTGTTTTAGATTCTTCCTTATCTATATTATCTTTCTCTTTACTATAAACGTAATATATCCCCAAACATGGAGCTTTCAAGGAGAAGGTATTATTACTCCATCTTATGTTTGGGTAATAGGGGATACTGATCTTTTTCAAACACAGAACGTAATATACCCTGGCTTAAATTATCAAATAAAGGGAAGATTTACTCTAAATCAAATATATGAAGATCTGAATTTTAATTTCAACTATTCTACAGGCTATACTTCCCAAGATCAAATCTATCTAAATATTAAATACAAAAATATAGAAGGTATATTTAGTAATAATTTTCAAGATTCTTTAAGTTACTTAACCTTATGGAATAAAAATATAAATGGTTTTGAGCTAAGATATAAAGAGGGAAGTTTCTCTTTAAAAGCTCTGCTAACAAAGTCTGAAAGTTCTAAAAAGCAGAAAATTTTTTATGGTAATGATTCATCAGGACCCTATATTATTTCTGATTTTAATTTAGTACCGGGAAGAGAAAGAGTTTATTTAAATGGCAGATTGTTAGAAAGAGATGTGGACTATATTATAGATTACGAGTATGGGATCTTGTATTTTTCAGAGGTTATATCTTCCCAGGACTTAATAGTTATAGAATATGAGGTTTTTGGTTTGATTCGTCAGATTTACAATCTTTTAGGCCTGAAAATAGATTATAAGGATTTTTCCTTTTCCTTTCTTAATCTTGACGATCCTAATTCAAAGACCCAAAGAAGATTTTTAGAATTATCTTTTTTAAGAAGTTTCAATGAAAGTTACATAGGTTTTTCGGTTTCCCAAGGCTTAATGGAAAATGCCCTCTTAGGAAGAGCATATAATTTTTCTTTTAAATATAAAAGCCAAGTATTAAATTTGGATGGACAGAGCTTAAAGGTTGATGATAACTATCCCTATATAAAGGAGATAATGGGGAATTACGAGGTTATTCCAGGAATTTTTAGGAACAAGATAAATCTTAAGTATAGCCCTTTAAGTTCTTTAAAATACAATATGAGCTTTTTAAGGGAAGACTATGAAAATTTTTATCAAAGCATAAATCAGGATTTAACATTAAATTTAGGAAAAATTTAACATCTACGGTTATTGGGGAAATGAGATAAAAAATGTGGAAAAAGATACAAAAAGAATAAGGGGTGAGTACAAGGATATTCCTATATCTTTTTATGTTCAACAGTATAAGGAGGGAGATAAGAAAGAGATAACTAAAAATATTCTACTGTCTCCCCAAATTTCCTCTGGGAATATAAGCTTTAGTTATCAGGTAAAGGATACTTACACAAAGGAGGAGCTTTGGATAACCCAAACTACTATTCAGTTAAATCTTAATTTTCGATATAAAAATGTAAGTTTAAATTTGGGAGAGACAAGAGATTCATCGAAAAATTTAAACTTAACTATTTCATTATCTGCAAATCAATCCTTTATTTCTGATGGCTATCAAACAGATTTTACTTTGACATATATACCTATCCCTGGCTCTCTCTCCCTCTATATTAATGGTGTAAAATTGGAAAATGGAGATACCTTTACTTATTATCTTCCTTCTCAAGAACCTATTACCTATCAGGTAGAATTTCAATTAATAGATAATATTCTACAAGTATTTTTTATAGATGATTCTGGGAAAAATCCTCCTCCTTCTGGTCTTTCCATATATGTTACCTATCAATATCTCCTTCCCCAAACAAGTTATTCTAAGAAGGATAGTGTAACTGTTAATTATAAATGGAATAAAATAAATACTACATTTCAGTATAATTTTGTGGAAAAAGATGGTTCTTATTCTCGTATTTTTTCCTCCTCCCTTTATGGAGAATTATTTCCTAAATTTTGGTCAAATTTATCCTATGTTACCTATGTAGATGAAAATAGAAGAAATTTATCTTTAAACATCTCCTATAGACCGGAAAAATTTGAATTTTATTCATATTATAATTATCAGGAAAGTTTAATAGGAGTTGTGGAGAATTTATCTATAACAGGCAAATATAAATCTTCTTCTTGGGAATTACAGGGGGGTTACAACGAAAAAAAATATAATCTTACAAATTACAATCTATATGTGAAAAATTTTAATGGAAATATAAGTTTTCCATTATTAAAAGGGCAATTGGGTTTGTCTTTCTTTAATGAATTCAGAGAAGGAAGCCTTGTATTGAAATATCTTTCTTCTTCCTATGGTATATCATATAGTAGAGATATTATAGGGATTAGCTCAAAAATTTCCTTATTGAAGGAAATTTTTTCTGACAATTCTTTTAGATGGAAAAATGTATGGGAAGTTTATCCTTTTGCTGAAAATACCAGTAAAATCTTTTTAGAAAATATATATTATCAGGAGCTTAATAAATTTTACTCTTCTTGGAGGATAGGAGCTATCATAAACCTAAATTGGTAATATCCTACCTTACAGGTATAAATTTATTGACACTCATTCTAATAAGTAGTATTATTATCACGGAATTTTATAATGAAAGGAGCGGTAAAAGTGGCAAGAAAAAAATTTTATATAACTACACCTATATATTATTCAAATTCGGAGCCACATATAGGAACCGCTTATTGTACTGTGGTAGCAGATACCTTTGCACGTTATTATCGACTGAAAGATTATGATGTTTTCTTTCTTACCGGGCTTGATGAGCATGGTCCCAAATTAGCAAGAACTGCAGAAGAGAGAGGATTTACTCCTCAAGAATTTGTAGATATGATGGCAGAAAAATTTATATCCGCTTGGAAAAAGCTCAATATTACTTATGATGACTTTATAAGGACTACGCAGAAGAGACATGAATCTGTAGTCCAAAAAGCCTTTGAAAAACTATATGAGAAAGGTTATTTATACAAGGGTAGTTATGCTGGATGGTATTGTATTCCTTGTGAAACCTTTTGGAGTGAAGATGAGTTAAAAGATGGTAAGTGTCCAAATTGTGAAAGACCTGTAGAATGGCTTGAAGAAGAAACTTATTATTTCAAGCTCTCCGCTTTTGAAAAACCTTTATTGGAATATATTGAGAAGCATCCAGAGTTTGTTTATCCTGAAACAAGGAGAAATGAGGTTATTAGCTTTATTAAACAGGGGCTTAAAGATATAAGTGCTACAAGGTCTACAGTAAAATGGGGAGTTCCTGTCCCCTTTGATCCAAAACATACAGTTTATGTGTGGTTTGATGCCCTTTTAAATTATGTAAGTGCTCTCGGTTATTTAAGTGAGGATAGTACAAGATTTGAAAGATATTGGCCTGCAGATGTCCATTTGATTGGAAAGGATATATTAAGATTCCATGCTATAATTTGGCCTGCCATGTTAATGGCTTTGGATATCCCTCTTCCTAAAACAGTTTTGACTCATGGTTTTTGGACTATAAGGGGAGGAAAGATCTCTAAATCTAAGGGGAATAGAATTGATCCTAATGAGTTGATAGATATTTATGGGGTTTCTGCTCTTAGATATTTTCTTTTAAGAGAAGTACCTCTTGGTTTAGATGGAGAGTATTCTGATCAGGCTTTTCATAGGAGATATCAATCAGATTTGGCTAATGACCTTGGCAATTTACTTAACAGGGTACTTACTGTTACAGAAAGATATACAGATGGAAGGGTGCCAGAGGGAGGTGAGTATACAGCAAAAGAGAAAGAACTTATTGATATAACAGAGGAAGCTATAAAGAAGGTGGAAAGCTCAATGGAAGCCTTTAATCCTGCTCAAGCTTTAGCAAATATTTGGGAGATCATACAGGCGGGCAATAGATATATTGATCAAAGTGCTCCATGGAACTTAGCAAGCTCTGGAGATAAGGAGAGACTAAATACAGTAATTTATACTCTCTTAGAGACATTAAGAAAAATATCTATTCTTCTTTATCCTTTTATTCCAGATACAGCGGAGGAGATACAGGAGCAGTTAGGTTTTGGGGATAAAGAGTTTGCATGGGATCTACTTTGGGATGTCTCTATCCCTGTAGGTCAAAAGATTAAAAGAGGAAAAGTTTTGTTCCCTAAGGTGGAATACAAAGAGGAGATAAAGGAGGAGAGTTTGAACTTGATAAGCATACAAGATTTCCAAAAGGTAGATTTAAGGGTAGCAAAGGTGATATCTGCAAGGAAGGTAGAAAATAGTGATAAATTATTGCTATTAGAAATAGATTTGGGAACCGAGAAGAGACAGATTGTGGCAGGTATTGCACAGTATTATAAACCAGAAGATATGATAGGAAAGAAGATAATTGTGGTTGCAAATTTACAGCCTGCCAAGATAAGAGGTTACGAATCACAGGGGATGCTTCTTGCAGGTAAAGATGAAAAAGGAAACTTAGCTGTTTTGACGATTGATGGAGATTTGGAGCCAGGGGCAAAGGTGAGTTAGTATGCCTTTAGCTTTATATAGAAAGTGGAGACCGAAGTTATTTGAAGAGGTAGTAGGACAAGAGCATATTGTAAAGACATTACAAAATAGTATAAGGCTTGGTAAGATAGGACATGCTTATCTTTTTGCAGGTCCAAGAGGTACTGGAAAAACTACTATGGCAAGACTCTTTGCAAAATCCTTAAATTGTGTGGAAGGACCAACCCCTACTCCTTGTCTTAAATGTCCTTCCTGTATAGAGATTGCAGAAGGAAATAGCATAGACGTAATTGAGATAGATGCAGCATCTAACAGAGGAATTGATGAAATAAGAGATATAAGAGAGAAGGCACGTTTGCTTCCTGTAAGGGATAGATTCAAGGTATATATTATTGATGAGGTACATATGCTTACTACAGAAGCCTTTAATGCTCTATTGAAGATATTGGAGGAGCCTCCAGAGCATGTAGTATTTATTTTAGCAACAACAGAGCCTCAGAAGGTTCCCTTGACAATACTATCTCGTTGTCAGAGGTTTGACTTTAGGAGATTAACAAGAGATGAGATAGTATCTCAATTAGAGAAGATAGCAAAAGAGGAGAATGGGAATATAACAAAAGATGCTTTAAGGCTTATAGCTATGCAGGCGCAAGGATCTATGAGGGATGCCATATCTTTATTGGAGCAATTATTGGTTTATGCTCCTCAAGAGATAGACGAGGAATTAGCAAGGGAGCTTCTTGGTCTCCCTACTTACGAATTTGTTTATGAGTTTGCAAAAGCCTTAGGAGAATATAATATTAACGATGGTTGGAGATTCATTCAGCAGGTATTCCAATTAGGTAAAAATCCACAGCAATTTGTAAGGGAGTTATTACAGCATTTTAGAAATTTGCTCCTTCTAAAAGTAGAGCCAAAGCTTGCAAACATTATGTCTCTTACCCAGGAAGAGTATGAGGAATTAATGGCGGAAACTCAAATTTATACCTTAAAAAGACTGCAAGATATTATAAATGTACTTCTTGATTTAGAGAATAGATTAAGGGATTTAACAAATGCTCCCCTTTTAATGGAGATGTCACTGCTTCCTCTATTTATAAAACCTGAAGAGTCTGGACAAGAAGTAGCTCCTCAGGCTCCTCAGGAGGTAAAACCAAAGGAGTCTGTAAAGGAGCCTAATATTAAGGAAAAAGCTCCTGAGGAGGATAAAAAGGAGACCAAAGATGCTTCCTCTATAACTATAAAAGAGATAAAGGAAAATTGGAACTTAATCATTGAAAGAGTAAAAAAGAGAAGGCCATCTGTTTCCGCCCTATTAAGATATGCGCATCCTGTGAATTTTGATGAGGGCGGAAGATTGCTTATAGGTTTTCCAAAGAATTTTAACTTTTTTAAGGAGAGATTGGAAGAATCTCCAAATAAACAATTGTTGGAAGAGGAAATAAAGAAAATATTTAATGTCTATATACCTATTAAGCTCATATTGGTTGAAGAAAATGTTTCAAACTTATTGGAGGAAGATGGAGGAAAAGAAGAGATTGGCCCTGAGGAAGTAAGGAAGATATTTAATGGTAGGATTGTCAAAGATGAAGAAGAAAGTCAATAAAAGAAGGAGGGTTGAAAGTGAAAAATCCTTTTGATGCAATGAAACAGCTTAAAAAAGTAAAAGAGATGATGGATAAGATAAACCAGGAGCTTGCTGAAACATTAGTGGAAGGGACTGCAGGTGGTGGCATGGTAAAGATAGTTATGAATGCCTTAGAAGAAGTTAAAGAAGTAAAGATAAATCCAGAGGTTGTTGATAAAGAAGATGTAGAAATGTTGGAGGATTTAATATCAGCAGCAATAAGGGATGCATTAACAAAGGCAAAAGAAGTTTCTGCTGAGAAGATGGGAAGTCTTGCTCAAGGTCTTCCTTTGCCACCAGGTCTTTTCTAATACATGGGAGAAAAAAGTTATTTTGATAGATTAATTGAAGAACTTTCAAAACTTCCAGGAGTAGGTCCAAAATCTGCTCAGAGGATAGCTTATTACCTTCTTAAACAGCCCGATAGCTTCGTAGAGAATCTTGGAGAAATCCTAATCCATCTAAAGAAGAAGGTAAAATATTGCTCCATATGTTTTAATCTTTCCGAAAAGGACCCATGTGAGATCTGTTCTAATCCTGAGAGGGATCATTCTGTAGTCTGTGTTGTAGCAGAATCTAAAGATGTTTGGGCAATGGAAAGAACAAATGAGTATAAAGGAGTATATCATGTATTAGGGGGATTAATTTCTCCTCTTGATGGAGTATTTCCTGAAGACCTGAGAATTTTAGAATTAAAAAGACGTGTGGAAAGGGGAGATATAAATGAAGTGATTCTTGCAACAAACTCAACAACAGAAGGAGAGGTTACTGCAGTTTACATTGCTAAATTATTGAGGGATTATCCTATAAAGATCACAAGAATAGCTTACGGAATTCCAGTAGGAACTGAGCTTGATTTCGCAGACGAATTAACATTGATTCATGCTCTAAAAGGTAGACAAGAATTTAAATTATCAAAAGATTAGGAGGGATAAAGAGATGAAGGAAATGTTAGAGATTAGATGGCATGCCAGAGCAGGACAAGGGGCAAAAACAGCCTCTTATCTTTTGGCAGAAACTGCCTTAGATGCAGGTAAATTTATTCAAGCTTTCCCAGAATACGGTCCTGAAAGAACAGGAGCTCCAATGAAGGCTTTCACAAGAATTAGTGATAAGCCAATAAGAATTCATAGTCAGGTTTATAATCCTGATGTGGTAGTAGTTTTGGATAAGTCTCTAATAGGAAAGGTTAACATTTTAGAGGGACTTCCTTCGGATGGAATAATTTTAGTAAACACCACTCAATCACCAAAGGAAGTAAGGGAGCAACTTGGAATCTCTGATAGGAAGATATATACGGTGGATGCTACAGGGATTGCTCTTGCTACTATAGGTAGACCAATTCCTAATACTCCAATGCTTGGAGCATTAATAAGGGTGGTTCCTATAATTTCTTTGGATGATGTTTTATCTCAATTAAAGAAAAAATTTGAAGGTAAATTTAAGCCTGAGGTTATAGAAGGAAACCTACAGGCAATAAAAAGAGCTTACGAGGAGGTAAAGGGAGAATGAAATTACCAGGATGGAAAGAATTAGTTGAGACTGGACCTATTATTAAAGAGGCTGGAAATGCCACTGAGTATAAAACAGGTGATTGGAGAACCTTTAGACCTGAAATAGATTACAGTAAATGTACCACCTGTATGTTTTGTTGGCTTTTCTGCCCAGACTCTGCAGTAAAGTTTGATGGGAATAAAGTATACATAGACTATGATTACTGTAAAGGTTGTGGAGTATGTGCAGCTGAATGTCCTGTTAAAGCTATTACTATGAAAGAAGAACAAAAATAAAGGAGGGAAAAGAATGAAAGTTAAAGGGAGAAAGATTGCAATAGAGGGTAACGAGGCTGCTGCCCTCGCTTTAAAACAAGTAAATCCAGATGTTGTGGCAGCTTATCCTATTACTCCTTCTACGGAAGTTGTACAAAAGTTCTCAGAATATGTTGCCAATGGGGAAGTAACTACCGAGTTTGTCCCTGTTGAGAGCGAGCACAGTGCAATGAGTGCTTGCATTGGTGCTTCAGCAGCAGGAGCAAGAGTGGCAACTTCTACTGCTTCCCAAGGGCTTGCTCTTATGTGGGAAATGCTTTATATAGCATCATCTATGAGGCTTCCTATTGTTATGACGGTTGCTAATCGTGCTCTTAGTGCTCCTATTAATATTCATGGGGATCATAGTGATGCAATGGGAGCAAGAGATGCTGGTTGGATACAAATCTTTTCAGAGAATGTTCAAGAGATTTATGATAATATCTTCCAAGCCTTTAGAATTGCAGAACATCCAGATGTAAGATTACCAGTAATGGTTGGTTATGATGGCTTCATAACAAGCCATTCTGAAGAGATTTTGGAACTTTTGGAGGATGAGGAAGTAAAGAGGTTTATAGGAGAATACAAACCAAAGTTTTCTTTATTAGATATAAATAACCCAATAACCATGGGACCCCTTGCTCTTTTTGATTCCTACTTTGAATTTAAGGTGGCTCAAGCCTATGCTATTGAGAATTCTTTACCAATAATTAAAAAGGTTGGAAAAGAGTTTGGGGATCTAACAGGAAGATATTATGATGTAATTGAGAAATATTATACTGATGATGCAGATTATATAGTTGTTGCTATGAGTTCTACCTGTGGTACTGCAAGAGTAGTTGTGGATGAATTAAGGGAAAAAGGAGAAAAAGTGGGATTGCTTAAGATAAGGGTATTTAGACCATTCCCCTTAGAGGATGTTGTTGATGCTTTAAAGAATGCTAAAGTAGTAGGAGTACTTGATAGGAGCATGGTTCCTGGATCTTTTGCAGGACCACTCTATCATGAGATTACATCAGGAATGTATCATTTAGAAAAAAGACCTGTTTTCCAGCCTTATGTATATGGACTTGGAGGTAGAGATATAACTACGGAACATATCAAGGGAGTATTTGAAGAGCTAAAAGAGATAGAAAAAGCTGGTAAGCCTAAAGGTCTAAAATATATTGGGGTAAGAGAGTAGGAGGTGTAAATAATGGCAATTAATTTAAGAGAATTAGCATTAAAGGGAGAAAAATTAACTAGTGGACATAGATTGTGTGCTGGTTGTGGGGCTAGTATCATAGTAAGAATGGTTTTGAATGCTGCAGAACAGCCTGTTGTAGTAGCAAATGCTACAGGATGTCTTGAAGTGGCAACTACAATATTCCCATATACTGCGTGGAATGTGCCATGGATACATAGTGCCTTTGAAAACTCTGCAGCCACTATTTCCGGTGTAGAAGCAGCTTATAGAGCCTTTAAGAAGAAGGGTAAGATTCAAGAAGATATAAGATTTATAAGTTTTTCAGGAGACGGAGGTACATACGATATAGGGCTTCAAGCTTTATCAGGAGCCATTGAAAGAGGGCATAGAGCATTATTTATTTGTTATAATAACGAAGCCTATATGAATACTGGTATTCAAAGGTCCGGTGCAACTCCAAGAGGAGCATTTACTACCACTTCTCCTGCAGGAAGCGTAATACCAGGCAAACCGCAAAAAAGGAAGAATTTAACAGAAATGATGGTGGCAAATGGAGCAAAATATGTGGCTCAAGCCTCTCCAAGCCATTGGAGAGATCTAATGGAAAAAGTAAGAAAGGCTCTAAATACTGATGGACCATCCTTTATAAATATTTATTCTACATGTCCAAGGGGTTGGAGAACACCTGATAATTCTGCAATTAATATGGCAAGGCTTGCAGTAGAGACTGGAGTTTGGCATCTTTATGAGGTTGAGGATGGGAAGTACAAGATAAACTATAAACCTGCAAAAGGATTTAAGCCTGTGGAAGAGTATTTAAAGGTGCAGGGAAGATTTGCTCATCTTCTTAGACCAGAAAATGCAGAAATTTTGGAGGAATTTAAAAAGGATCTACAAAGGGAATGGGAACATCTCTTAAGAATGGAAGAGGCAACTAATAAATAGCTCTTTGAGAAGGGGATAGAGCTTTTTCTCTATCCCCTAATTTTTTTGTAAGAGGTGTATAAAATGGATTTAGAAAAATTTATTAAACTTAGAGAAAAAGTAATAGAAAATGTGGGAAAAGTTATTGTAGGTAAAGAGGATGTCGTAGAATTAATTTTAATCTCTTTTATTTGTGGGGGACATGTTCTATTGGAGGATGTGCCTGGTCTTGGTAAAACTCTAATGGTAAAAACCTTTGCTAAAACTATTGGCGGAAGTTTTAAGAGAATTCAGTTTACTCCTGACTTACTTCCTTCTGATCTTACTGGCATCAATTTTTATAACCAAAAAATTAGTGACTTTGAATTCAAGCCAGGACCTCTCTTTGCAAATATTATATTGGCGGATGAAATAAATAGAGCAACGCCAAGAACCCAATCCGCCTTATTAGAAGCTATGGAGGAAAGACAGGTTACTGTAGATGGGGTAACAAGAAGACTTCCTGAACCCTTCATGGTGCTTGCTACCCAAAACCCTGTAGAGTCCTTTGGTACCTTTCCTCTTCCTGAAGCTCAGTTAGATAGATTTTTCATGCGAATTAGAATAGGATATCCAAAAAGAGAAGAAGAGATTGAGATAGTTGAGAGAAATAAAAAAGTGGATATATTAAAGGATGTTGAACAGGTTGTTTTTCCTGAGGAGATAGAATACGTTAAGAGTAATTTCCCAAATATAAAAATGTCTTCTTCGGTTATGGATTATCTGTTAGATATTGTAGAGGAGACAAGAAAGAATCCTAACATACAATTAGGAGTAAGTCCAAGAGGAACTATTGCCCTTTTTAAAGCAAGTCAGGTTTATGCAGGCTTTAGGGGAAGAGATTATGTGATACCTGAGGATATTAAAATCTTGGCTCCCTATGTACTAAATCATAGAATTATAACTATGGGGACAAAAAGTAAGGATATATATGCTTTTGTTAGAAATTTATTAGAAAACATTAAAGTTCCTCTTGAAGAGGTAGATTAAAAAATGACTTATCTTTTCTTTTTTCTTCTCTTCTTAGGTATACTTATTAATCAATTATCAAAGAAATACATATTTAAAAATATATATTATTCTCGAGAAATTTCCAAAAAAGTATTAGAAATTGGAGAAGAGTTTAAGTTAATAACAACAGTAGAAAATAGAAAATTTTTCCCTGTTACTTTTTTCCAGATAGAGGAAAGATTGCCATCCGCTTTAGATTATAAGTTTAAGGTCAGAAAATTAAAAACGCCTGACTTCCTATACCATACTATTTCATTATTTTTGTTATCTTATCAGAAGGTAAAAAGGATATATTCTGCCTATTGCAATAAAAGAGGAAGATATATATTTGGGGATGTAACTTTGATAAGTGGAGACTTTTTAGGTCTTAATGTGGTTGTAAAAAGTTTAAGACTTGATCAGGAAATAGTTGTACTTCCCAGGAGACTTTCCTTGGAGAAGGATATAATTCCTTACGGAAGCTATAATGGTAATCTTTCTGTAAGGAGATGGATTATAGAGGATCCAACCATGATAATTGGAGTTAGAGAGTATACTGGACAGGAACCTGCAAAAACTATTCATTGGCCCCTTTCATTAAAGCATAATAGGCTTATGGTTAAGAATTTTGATTATACTGTAGAGAATACATCCTTAATCATATTGAACATTGAAACCTTTAAGCCCCATTGGAGAAGTATAGATGAGGAGAAAATAGAAAAAGCCATCTCTTGTGCGAGAAGCTGTGCAGAAAGGTTTGAGGAAGAAAATATACCTTATGGATTAATGACAAACTCCATACTTTATGGTTTTCCTGCAAGAGAGATCTTTATACCACCTGGAAATTCTGATTACCATTTAAAAAATCTTTTGGAGCATTTGGGAAGAGTTTCCTATTCTATCAGTATGTCCTTTGAGGAGCTCATCGAAAGCCTTAATAAAAAGCATCTTCTTTTTTCAACATATGTCATAATAACTCCCAAAATTTTAGATTCTTATATACCTTATATAAATTCTTTGAAGACAGAACTTACAGAGGTTATACTAATTACCTTTGACCCCCAAAATATTAATCATATATCCAATAATATATTAAGATATCTTTGGAGAGGGGTCTATGAAGCTTAATATTATAAAAATCATAAAAGATTTATCCTTTATCTTTGGATTTTTGGGATTTTTCCTTAGCATTTTCGTAAAAGATACAGGCATAAATGAATTAATTTTTCTTTGGTTCCTTCTAATTAGCATAGTCTCTTATGTTTTAAGGGGAAGAAATATTTTCCCTTACACTATTTTTCTTCTTCTATTACCCTTATTATTTTTAAAAAATCCCTTTGATTATGTGGTTGTAATCTTTCTTTTTTTATTTGTATTTAGAAATTATGGGATTAAGACTTTTAAATTGAGATATGGGAAGATTGAGGAGGAGTTTAAGAGATCTCTATTTATAATCATATTTACAGTTTTCGTCTCCTTCATACTTATCTATATTTATAAGCTTCCTATAAATATTGATGAACTGATGCTACCATACTACATCTTATCTTTAATTTCATCCATTTATCTTTTAAGAACCCTAAGATTTTTAGAATACAATAAAGAAGAAAAAGAAATAGAAAAGCTAAATTTGAGGGATTTATTAATAACTATTGGAATTGCAGTGTTTTTAAGTTTTCCTATGATAAGATCTCTTCTTTTTAAGCTAATCTATTATATATACTTAGGAATAGGATACGCTATTGCAGCTTTTGCAGTAATCCTCCTCTTTCCAATAGGGTTATTAATAAGGGCGCTCTTCAGAATATTTTCCTCTTTTTTAAGTGAGAGGGGGATTTACTCCGCAGGAGAACAAAGATTTCTTCAAAATTGGAATATAAAAAACACAATGAGGATATTAAATCCGAGAGAAAGTAGAGATGTTTTTGCCTTTTTAGAAAATCCAACAACTTTAAAGATATTGGTATCTATTCTAATCCTTTTAGCTTTTATTATTATATACAGGTTAATTAGGAGTTATTCTTTCTCTACAGAAAGGGATAGAGAGGAATATGAGGAGGAGAAAGAATTCGTTCTTCCTAAATTAGAGAATCCTTTAAAGAAAATATTTAGGAGAATTACCGATAAGGAGAGGATTAGAGAATATTATAAGAAATATTTGATGGCTTCTAAGGAGAAGGGAATAATTCTTGAGCCAAGTGATACAAGTTTGGATGTTTACCAAAAAACATTGGGAATTTTTAATGTAGATCTTTTAAGGAGAATAAGAGAGATCTATATAAGGGCAAGGTATTCTCATTATGATATTGACAAAAAATCTGTTAAAGAGTTTATAGACATGATTAAGAAAATAATATGATGGGGGGATAAGTTTCTATCCCCCCTTAATCTTTATGTATATTTTATTCCTGTATCCTTTAGATGGTCTATAATATCCTGCACATATCCAAAGGCTACTGCAACCACTGTGTCCGCTCCTCCATAATATATTGCCATTCTTCCTGTTTCTGAGTCTACTAAAGCTGCACAAGGGAATGCTACATTAGGTACATCTCCTACGCACTCATAATATTCTTGAGGTGATAACAAATATTCTCTTGCTCTATACTTTACTATCCATGGCTTTTCTAAATCAAGAAGGGCAGCTCCAAAGCTGTATACATATCCATTACAGGATAGAAGTACACCATGATATATGAGAAGCCAACCTTCACTGGTTTCAATGGGTGTTGGTCCTGCTCCTATCTTTAGAGATTGCCATCCTGAATACTGGTGCCCTGCGGACATTACATGCCTATGACAGCCCCAATGAATCATATCAGGACTTTCACTATAAAAGATATCTCCAAAAGCGGTATGTCCTTGATCGGATGGTCTACTTAACATGGCGTATTTTCCATTAATTTTTCTTGGGAATAAAACCCCATTTCTGTTATACGGTAAGAAGGCATTCTCAATCTGATAGAATTCTTGGAAATCATAAGTATAACCTACTCCTATAGTGGGACCATAGTATCCATTACACCAAGTTATCCAATAAGTATCTTCTATTTTTGTTACTCTTGGATCATATTTATACTGACTTATCAGAGGATCTCTGGTTTTTTGAATGAAATTTATAGGCTCCTCATCAATTTGCCAGTTTAATCCATCATTGCTAAATCCTCTATGAATATTCATGGCTCTACTTTTGTCATCTACCCTAAATACTCCTGCAAATTTATCTCCAAATTTTACAACCGCACTATTAAATATGCTGTTGGATCTTTTTATATGATTTCTTTTAATTATAGGATTTTTAGAATAGCGCCAAATTACGTCTTTACAGTCTTTAGGCTTGTCTTCCCATGGTAAATTTGGAATAGGTTCTGTATAAATCTTTATTCCCATCTTTTCACCTCTCATTTAAAAATTTTAGATATTTATTCCCATTTTTCTAAGGGTTTTACATTTCCAAAGGTAACTTTCACCTCCTTTCTTGGCATAGCCCACCTAACTGCATTGCATATAACTTTTTGTACCTCTTCTTGATAATAGATGGGATAAGTTTCATGCCCAGGACTAAAGTAAAAAATTCTTCCATTTCCTCTATAGAAACACATACCACTTCTAAAAACTTCCCCACCTTTAAACCAGCTGATAAAAACTAATTCATCAGGTCTTGGAATATCAAATCTTTCTCCATACATTTCTGAATGTGGAATCTCAAAATATTCAGGTAGCCCCTCTGCAATAGGATGTCCTGGCTCTACCACCCATACTCTTTCTTTTTCACCCTCTTCTCTCCATTTTAGCCTACAACTTGTCCCCATAAGTTTTTTAAATATTTTGGAGAGGTGAGAAGAATGCAGTGCAATAAATCCCATTCCTTCTAATATCCTTTTGTGAATTTTTTCTACTATATCGTCTCTTACCTCTTCATTTGCCATATGGCTCCACCAAACAAGCACTCCCGTAGAATTTAAAACTTCGTCGGAGAGACCATGATCAGGCTCGTCTAAGGTCGCAGTTTTTACTTTAAAGCCTTCTTTTTTTGTAAATTCTGCAATTATGTTGTGGATGCCAGATGGATAGATTCTTTTCGTTTCTTCATGCAATTTTTCATGCCTAAACTCATTCCAGATAGTTACTATATTTCTCATAATTTTTACCTCCTTTTCTAAAAAATATAGCCAATTATAGGATAAAATTCAACCTAAAAAGAAAGTTTTATTACCATTTGACACAAAGTGTATTTTTAGGATAAGCTTTAAAAAATAATTTCATTTTGAGGTGTGGTGGAAATGGATATAGTAGAGAGAATAAGAAAATTAAAGAAGGAAAGGAATGCAATAATATTAGCCCATAATTATCAGCTTCCTGAAGTTCAGGATATTGCAGATTTTGTAGGGGATTCTTTAGAACTTTCTCGTATCGCTAAAGAAGTAAAAGAAGAGGTAATAGTTTTTTGTGGTGTGCACTTTATGGCTGAAACTGCAAGTATTTTAGCACCAGAAAAGACAATTATTTTACCAGATATTAATGCAGGATGTCCTTTAGCGAATATGATTACCTCAGAGGATATAAAGAAGCTCAGGGAAAAATATCCAAATGCCTTAGTGGTTGCATATGTTAATACTTCTGCAGAGGTAAAGGCGGAAAGTGATTATTGTTGTACCTCTGCAAATGCTATCTCTGTAGTGGAAAAGGTTCCTTCCGATGAGGTTATTTTTGTACCTGATCGAAATTTGGGATATTATGTTAGTAAACATGTAAATAAGAAGATGTATATTTGGAATGGATTTTGTCCTACGCATCAAAGAATCCTACCTCAAGATATTGAAATTATGAAAAATAAATATAAAAATGCAAAAGTGGTTGTGCATCCTGAGTGTAGAAAGGAAGTTTTGGATATGGCGGATAAAATAGCCAGTACCAGTGGTATTATTAAGTTTGTAAAGGAAGATAACAATAAAGAATACATAATTGGGACCGAAATGGGAATTCTTCATAGGTTGAGAAAAGAAGCTCCAGATAAAATTTTCTATCCTGCATCTTCTTTAGCTGTTTGCCCTAATATGAAGAAGATAACCTTAGAAAAAATTTTATGGGCATTAGAAGATTTAAAGCCTATTGTTAAAGTGGAAGAACCTATAAGATCGAAAGCTTATAGGGCTATTGAAAAAATGTTAGCCTTATGAGAGAAAGAGATTTTGATGTTATTATAATTGGAAGTGGTGTAGCAGGCTTAATTTCTGCTTTTTATTCTCCTGCTAACTTAAAAGTAGGATTATTTACAAAGGGTAATTTAGAGGAGAGTAGTACCTATTATGCCCAAGGTGGTATTGCGGTTGCCTTAAATAATGATGATTCTCCGGAACTTCATTTTGAGGATACAATTAATGCAGGTGCAGGACTTAATGAAGAGAATATAGTTAAAATAGTAGTAGAGGAAGGTATTGAAAGGATAAAGGACCTAATATCCGCAGGAGTAAAATTTGATAGAGTAAACGGATTGGAATTTACAAAAGAGGCAGCCCATAGTAGGAGAAGGATAATTCATGCTCGTGGAGACTCTACAGGGCTTGAGCTTGCAAAAACACTCATTTCTATCATAAAAGAAAAATCCAATATTTCCATTTTTGAAAAATATTTTTTAATAGATCTTGTTTTGGATAACGATAAAGCAATTGGTGGAATATTTTTAAATGAGAAGGATGAAGTGGAATTAGTCTATGCCAAATATGTAATTCTGGCCACAGGAGGGGCAGGACAGATTTATCCCTATACTACTAATCCTATAACTTCTACAGGAGATGGTATAGCTATTGCTTATAGAGCCTATGCCAGTATCATGGATCTTGAATTTTATCAGTTCCATCCTACCGCTTTGAAGGTTAACCTACCTCAGAAATTTTTAATCTCTGAAGCAGTAAGAGGTGAAGGGGGAATATTGGTAAACGGCTATGGAGAAAGGTTTATGCTAAACTATCATCCTCAGGGAGAGTTGGCACCAAGGGATATAGTTACAAGAGCAATCTATTTAGAGATGTTGGAAACAGAAAAGGATATATTCTTGGATTTTCGTCCTATAGGTAAAAGCAAGATAAAAAGAAGATTTCCAAACATTTTAAGGGTTTGTAACCAATACGGATATGATATTACAAAAGATTTAATTCCTATAGAGCCTTCCGCCCACTATCTAATGGGAGGAATAGAAACCGATGAATGGGGAAGAACAAGGATAAAGAATCTATACGCATGTGGAGAAGTGGCTTGTACAGGACTTCATGGAGCAAATAGGCTTGCCAGTAATTCTCTTTTGGAGGGTATAGTTTTTGGAAAAAGATGTATAACTGCTATAAGTCAAGATTTAAGCTCTAATAACATAAATACATCTATAAAATTAATTGAAAAAAGCCCTAATATTTCCTTTACAAAGAAAGATTTAAGAGAATTAATGTGGAACAATGTAGGAATCTTAAGGGAAGAAAAAAGGTTGAAAGATGCGGTAAAGATTTTGGAGATATGGAACAAAGAATTAGAAGGGACTTTTATTAAAAATAGAGAGTTTTTAGAATTAAAAAATATGGTGCTGGTCTCTTATCTTACTGCAAAATCCGCCCTTTTAAGAGAGGAGAGTAGAGGTGCCCATTTTAGAATAGATTATCCCATAACAAAAGAGGAATGGAGAAAGCATATAATTTGGCAAAAGGGAGAGGAGGTAATATTTCGTGATGTCAATTCCCCACCATCTTTTAAGAGAAATAATTGAGAATGCATTAAAGGAAGATATTGGTTTTTCTGATATAACTACTGATAGTATTGTCCCTGAAAATCTTAATATTAGGGCTTATATAATTGCAAAAGAAGAAGGAATTATAGCAGGTCTTCCTGTGGCAAAAGAAGTTTTTAAGTTCTTGGATGAAGAGGTGAATTTTTCTCAGAAAGTTTCAGATGGAGAGAGGGTTGAAAGAGGGAAAATCATAGCGGAGATATACGGGAAGGCAAGAGCAATTCTTTCTGGGGAAAGAGTTGCCTTAAACTTTTTGCAAAGACTTTCTGGAATTGCAACCTTTACTAATTATTGTGTTTCCCTTGCTAAACCTTATAATGTAAAAATATTGGATACAAGAAAAACTACACCCATGCTTCGTATCTTAGAGAAATATGCAGCAAAGGTTGGGGGAGGGGAAAATCATAGGTTTGCCTTATATGATATGGTTTTAATAAAAGATAATCATATAAGGATTGCAGGGGGAATTACAGAGGCTGTAAGAAGGGTAAGAGAAAAGGTACCACCTTTTTACAAAATTGAGGTGGAGACAGAAAATTTAGAGCAAGTAAGGGAAGCTTTAGAAAATAAAGTAGATATTATTATGTTAGATAATATGGATATTGAGACTATTAAAAAGGCAGTAGAAATTATTAATGGAAAGGTATTAATTGAAGTATCAGGAAATATAAAGCCAGAGGATATTAAAGTTATTGCTCCCTTAGGAATAAACTTTATATCAATGGGGAAATTAACCCATTCTGTAAAAAGCCTAGATATAAGTTTGGAAATAGAGGGAGAATGAGTGGAATTGTTGAAAGAATAGGTAGAGAAGAAATAATAGTAAATAGTTCTCACTATCAGGGAATTGAATATAAAGATCATCCATATCTGCTGGGAGTCCAATGGCACCCAGAAAGGTTAAATAGTGAAGAGTCTAATAAAATTTTTCTAAGTCTGAAAGAAGTAGTTAAAGAATGGTAAACTTAAAACTTTCGGGATTTTCTAAGATATTTTTTATATATTTTAAAAACTCCTCAAAGTCAGTTAAATTATTTTGAATTATTTGATATAGCTCATCCACTGAAACTTCAGAATAAAAATGAACCAATCTATTTCTATATCCAGCCATTTTTAAAAGTTTTTCCTGGGCAAATTCCTTAGGTATGATATTCTGTTCTCCTAATGCTAAAGCTATTTCTTTATATGTAGATATTCTTATCCCCGGAATTCTTGATAAAATATGATTTCCTATTTCAAAAACTGCTTCTAAAGCTCTTCTTAAATAGTGTTCTGCAATGGCAAAATTCTCGTCTGTTTTAAATTCTTCCAAGGACATACTTTTAAACTTGAAGAGCTTATTAATATCTTTCTCTATTTAAAGGACTTCTTTTCATAATCTCTCCAATAAAACTCTATCTTGTTCATCTAATAGTGGTTTAAAATCTATATACTCTTTGATGATCCTCTCTTTATACTCATATACAAATTCTTCAGATATACTGTATATTATTTTTCCTGTTACTACTACCTCAAATTTTAAAGTTAATGGAGCTTTATCTAAAAAAACAATATCTATTTCTCTATCGAACATTTTGCTAAATATTAAATATAACTCTTCATAGATTTTTAAAGAATCTCTTAAAACTTCAGTATTTTCAAAAACAATTCCAAGATCTATATCACTATCCTCTTTCTGTGTTTCTGAGCCATAAGAATCAAAAAGATAGAGAATAGCTATCTTTAATTCTTTTAATCTTTCTATAATATTTTTATCTAATGTAATTTCCATCTATACTAATCTATACTCTTAGGTGCTCTCATTAAAACTACTACATTCCCTATTACATCTTTCTTTAGGTATAACTATTTGCGATTTCTTACCAATTCTAACTACAAACATTTTACAATATATAGTTATATTGTCAAATGGCGAATGAAGCCCTGACCTATAATCAGTTTTTGAAAAGAAAAACCTCCCATAAAATCCAAACTTAGTTATTCCAGTAAGGAAAGATAAGGATCTGTGAGGGAGAAGTTTAGTTTTTCTCCCCTATTGCATTTTTTAACATTATATTCATTAGCTATATATATTCACTCTTGACAATTTTTATAGAGATTATAAACTATATATGGCTTTAGCAGTCTTACCATGGGAGTGCTAAAAAATTTAAAATGAGGTGAAATTATGGAGGAAAAAGAATTGGTAGAAAAAAAGGAAGAAACTACAACTGAAGATTGGGAAATAAAGTATGTAAGGCTTCAAGCGGAATTTGAGAACTTCCGCCAGAGGTTAAGAAGAGAAAAAGAGGAGTGGCAAGAGATTGCAAATGCCCGCCTCTTAAGGGAGATTGTTAACATTCTTGATAATTTTCATTTGGCTTTGGAAACCATGAAAAAGGCAAGGAAAAAAGATGCAATCATAGAAGGTGTTAATATGATTTATAAACAGTTTGAAAACTTACTCCTAAATGAGGGAGTTGTTAGAATGGATGTTATTGGAAAGCCCTTTGATCCCAATCTCCATGAGGCTGTGGGGATTGAGGAGGTGGAGGATGGAGATGAGAATGTGGTTGTTAGAGAAGTTTCTCCTGGTTACTTTTTTAGAAATAGGGTTTTAAGACCTGCAAGAGTTATAGTATCTAAGAAAATTGAAAAAAAGGAGGTAGAAGAAAATGGGAAAGATTGTAGGAATTGATTTAGGAACTACCAACTCACTTATTGCATATCTTGAGGGAGGAAGACCTGTAATAATACCTAATGCGGAAGGTAGCAGGTTAACTCCATCGGTTGTTGCTTTTACTAAGGATGGACAACTTTTAGTGGGAGAGCCTGCAAAAAGGCAAGCCATAGTTAATGCGGAAAGAACTATAAAATCTATTAAGAGACATATGGGAACAAACTATAAAGTAAAGATTGATGACAAAGAATATACTCCTCAGGAAATTTCTGCAATGATCCTGAGGAAATTAAAGAGGGATGCAGAAGCATATTTAGGAGAACCTATTGAAAAAGCTGTTATAACTTGTCCTGCCTACTTTAGTGATGCCCAGAGACAAGCAACAAAGGATGCTGGTGCTATTGCAGGTTTAGAGGTGGTAAGAATTATTAATGAGCCTACTGCAGCTGCTCTTGCCTATGGCCTTGATAAAGAAGGACATCAAAAGATCTTAGTCTTCGATCTTGGTGGTGGAACCTTTGATGTGTCCATATTAGAGATTGGAGAAGGAGTGTTTGAGGTTATTGCTACTGCAGGAAATAACAGGCTTGGTGGGGATGACTTTGATGAGAGGATTGTGAATTGGCTCATTGAAAACTTTATGGAAGAACATGGAATTAACTTAAGAGAAGATAGAACTGCCCTTCAAAGACTATATGAAGCAGTGGAAAAAGCCAAGATTGAGCTTTCTTCCAAATTATCTACAGAAATTAATCTTCCCTTCATAGCTATGAAGGGGAATACTCCACTTCATTTAGTATATACTCTTACAAGGGCAAAATTTGAAGAGCTTACAAGAGACTTGGTTGAGAAAACTCAAGAACCAACAGAGAGAGCATTAAAAGATGCAGGACTTTCTCCATCCCAAATTGATAAGATCATATTAGTGGGTGGAGCTACAAGAATGCCTTGTATCCAAGAATGGATTAAGAAATATTTTGGGAAAGAACCTCAAAGAAATGTTAACCCAGATGAGGCAGTAGCTCTTGGTGCAGCTATTCAGGCAGGGGTTATAGGAGGAGAGATAAGGGATATTGTACTTGTAGATGTAACACCTCTTTCTCTTGGAATTGAGACCCTTGGTGGTGTGTTTACAAAGATTATTGAAAGAAATACTCCTATTCCTGTTTCCAAGAGCCAGATCTTTACAACTGCTACAGATTACCAAACCAGTGTAGAGATCCATGTTCTTCAGGGAGAAAGAGCCCTTGCAAAGGATAATATTTCCCTTGGAAGATTCATATTAGATGGAATTCCTCCTGCTCCTCGTGGAGTACCTCAAATTGAGGTGACCTTTGATATAGATGTAAATGGAATTGTGCATGTATCTGCAAAGGATAAGGCAACTGGTAAGGAGCAAAGAATAACTATATCTAATGCTATAAGGCTTTCTGAAGCTGAGATTAAAAGGATGACTGAGGAAGCAAAGAGATTTGAGGAGGAAGATAGAAAGAGAAGAGAGGAGATTGAGACAAAGAACCAGGCGGAGCATCTCATCTATACTGCAAGGAAAACCATAAAGGATTATGGAGATAGGGTAAGTAAGGATTTAGTCCAAAAAGTAGAAGATAAGATTAAGAATTTGGAAGAGTTAATTAAGCCAGAAAGAATAAATGTAGAACAGGTAAGGAAGGGAATGGAAGAACTTACCCAAGCCCTTGGTGAGATTGGGCAGGTAATGTATCAATCCGCCGGCTCTTCCACAAATCCAGGAGGAAATCCTGGAGGTTCTTCAAACCAGGGACCTGATGGAACAATTATTGATGGAGATTACAAGGTGAACTAATATGGCTACCAAAAAGGATTACTATGAGATTCTGGGTGTGCCAAGAAATGCCACCCAGGAAGAGATAAAACAGGCATATAGAAGATTAGTAAGGCAATACCACCCGGATCTGAATAAGGATCCGGGTGCTCAGGAGAAGTTTAAAGAGATTAATGAGGCTTATGAGGTCCTATCGGACCCACAAAAAAGAGCCCAGTATGATCAATTTGGAAGTGTAGGAGATTTTGCAGGATACGGAGAACAAAGTTGGGGACCTCAGGACTTTGATTTTGGAAGCTTTGGAAGAACCTTTGAAGATATATTCTCGGACTTTTTTGGAGACAGCATCTTTGGAGATATTTTTGGAAGAAGGGAAAGACAAAGGTCTCCAAGAAAAGGTGCAGATTTAAGGTATGATCTAACAATAACCTTGGAGGAGGCAGCCTTTGGAGCAGTAAAGGAGATCTTTATCCATCGTACTGAAACATGCCAAAGATGTAAAGGAAGTGGAATAGAGCCTGGAACAAGCCCTATAACCTGTGATCTATGTAGAGGAACAGGACAAATAAGGGAAACAAGAAGAACTCCCTTTGGTCAGTTTGTACAAATAACCACATGTCCTAAGTGCCATGGAACGGGTAGGATCATAACAAGCCCTTGTAGGGAGTGTCATGGAACAGGAAAGGTTAAGGCAAGAAGAAGAATTGAAGTAAAGATCCCTCAAGGAGTGGATGAAGGGCACGTAATAAGGCTTGCAAGAGAGGGAGAGCCAGGAGAAAATGGTGGTCCCAATGGAGATTTATACATCTATATCCATATCCAGCCTCATAAATACTTTAAGAGGGAAGGGCAGGATATACTGTTGGATCTTCCTGTAGATTTCCTCACTGCCATTCTTGGAGGAGAAATAGAAGTCCCTACCTTAGAAGGTAAGGAAAAGATCTTTATAAAGCCAGGAACCCAAAGTAATGAAGTAATAACATTAAAAGGGAAAGGAATTCCATATCTTGAGGGGAAGAGAAGAGGGGACCAGAAAATAAGAATTTTAATCTCTGTCCCTACCAATTTAACTCCAAAAGAAAAAGAGTTATTATTGGAGCTTGCAAAGGTAAGAGGAGTAAAGGTGGATAGTGAAAAGAATTTTTTTTGAGCAGATAAGGGATGCCTTTAGGAAAGCTTAGTAAGAATTTTCCCTCTTATACTCTTTAACTCTTATTAGTAGTACTAATGCTATTAAAATAAAAGAAAGACATATACCAAATAAAAATTGAAATCCCAAGAAGTTTATTATTAATCCATTTAAAATATGCATAAGGGAAGAAAGAGAGATGGAGATAGTGTTATTTATTGCCATATAAATAGGAATATTCTCTCTTTTTGCTAAGGCGGAAAGTAGAAAACCTCCTATGGTCATATTAGCGTTAAAGTTCAGCATGACAAAGGTATAACCTATAAAGGGAGCATATAGATGTCTTATAAGGGTAACTATAAAAAGTCCAAAGGCTCCTAAAAAGGTCCCTAAAATAAGTACCTTTTTATAGCCTATTCTTCTACTTAGCTCTCCAAAGGAAAGTCCTCCCACTATGTTTGCTAATATGGAAAGAAAGGTAAAGGCGGATACTACGTTGGAATCCACCTTAAAAGTTCTTACAGTGTAGACAATAAAATAGGATATAGAGGTTAAAGATAGGAATATGAAAACAAAAGAAGTGACCGCAAGCCTAAAATTTTTGTCCTTTGAGAGAAAGGAGAAGGAGTATTTTATAAATTCAGTAAAGGATAGAGAATTTTCTATAGTCTCTTCCTCTTTTTCATCAATGATATAAAAAAGATATGCATCCGCTAAGAGAATGATAATTCCTGCAAGGAAGATAAGCATAAAATTGTAGGGAAAGGAGAATTTAGAAAGGAAAATATTTAGAAGATATGTACTTAAAAGGGCAATGATATTTCCTATGGCATTTCCTGTAGCAACAACTCTTCCCCTTTCTTCATAGGGAAGGATTTTATCTAAAATGCTAAAGTAGAAGGGACCATAGGCTCCTACAAAAAAGTTGAAGATTCCCCAGAAGAGAATAAAGATATAAATGGAGAAAATATTTCCAAGGTATTTAATAAAGAAAGGTAATAATAGGATGAATATAAGGAAAATCATTCTTTGTGTAAAAAGAAGTTTTGCAAAAGCTCTATTTTTTACCTTTAGTCTCTGCACATATCTTGCTACAAAAAGAGATGGTAGAAAGCTTCCTAAGGTGGCTAAGAAGTTTGTTAGGCTTATATGAATATTGGATGCAGAAAGCCTAATTAAAAAGTATGGAATAACGGTATTTATGTTAATAAATACCATTCCATTAATAAAAAGAATAGGGTCAATAAAGGCAATTATTTTATTCTTTTTTGAGTACTCATGCATTTTGGTACAAAATAAAAAAGCCCCCCAAAATTGGGGGGCTTAGGAGTTTCAGAAATTAGAAGGAGACGGAAATAACGTTCTCTACTCTGAAGTCTGTTGGTGCTACATTATCATACCAATATACTCCATCTCCATCAGCATCGGTAATATCATAATTCTTGTATACTCTGAACTCATTGTTTGCTGGACCTACTGGTGTGACTAACTTAGCAAATAATGCGAAATCAGCTTTAGCTGTGTCATATCCTGCTCCAGCAGAAAGAGTTCCAACAGGTAAGCCCTTGCTTACTGTTCCATATCCGAAGAATTTTCCAGTATATTCTCCGTATAAAGTTACATTTGGAATGGTAGTTACTGTTGCGGATACTTTATAGGTTTTATCTCCTTTATACTGTCCATATAAAGATACACCAGAAACTGGAGTTAATGTACCGCCAACAATCCAATTAGGAGCGACAGATGCATACTCTCCAAATACGCTAACCATTGAAACTGGTGTTGCGCTTGCGCCAAATGCATAAGAATTTGTTCCATGATCACTTACAAATAATCCGTAGAATGTAACTGGTGCAAAGCTTCCATCTGCTCTTACTGCAAATACTCCCTTTGTATAAGTGAGAGCATCAGTTTGATCTGGTTTGTATCCAACAGTAACCTTTACTGGTGCATTAACTACTACACCAATACCATCTTGTCTTTTTAATGGTTGTTTTACTAAATTTGTCCCGCCAACAGAAAGTGTTCCTCTATTTAGAGATAGATCTACGAGCCCTGCTATGCCCTTAAAAGTTAGACGGCCAGTAGTAGTAAAACTATTATTAACATTTGTAACTACTGTTTTTGTAGCTGTGTGAACAACTGGTATGGCACCAGTATAGGTATTACCGCTACTATCTGTATATGTTGTAACTGTATATGTTACGTCAGTAACATATGTTATATCTTCAGTAGTGACACTTACCGAACTAACATCAGAAACAGCATCAATTTCTGCAACAATGTTTCCTACAGTTTTATTATCTCCAGAAAGACTAAATTTAAGGCTTAAACTTGCAGAAGGTACAAAGGTTACTGGCCATGGAGAAAGTTGTGATTTGAAGCTTAAGGAACCAGAAGCAGATGTTGTTACTGTGATAGCTGCAAATGCAGGAACCACAAGAAGAGCAAGAACCAATAAATAAACTAATTTTTTCATTTCTCTTTGACCCCCTTAGGTTTTATAATTTTTTTTATAAATTTTTTTGAAGAAAACTCCCTGGCAAGTAAGCGTTTACTTCCCTTGCCAGTTACGCTTTCTTCATTTGGCAACCTAAGGTCTGTTCACCTCCTTTCTTGCCATGAAGAAAGCTAACTGATAGTTATTTTACCTAAAAAATTAATCTTGTCAAGATCTCTCTAACTTTTTCTAAATTTTTCAAGTCCGCCTTTTGACTATCCTTTGGGGTTTCCAATATAAATGGTATATTTAAGTCTATAGTTTTTTCCAGGATATAAAAAAATCCATCTTCTCCAATCTTTCCTCTTCCAATATGCTCATGTTTATCCTTTCTACTTCCTAAAGGGTAAAAGGAGTCGTTTAGATGAATAAGAGAAAATCTTTCCGTAGGGATTGCTGAAAAGAATATATTAAAAGTTTTATTGCATGAGTTTTTATTTCTAAGGTCATAACCTGCAGAAAAAAGATGGCATGTATCAAGGCAAAAATAAACAGGAAATTCTTTATGTATTGAAGCAAGATCTTCTACAGAGCTTCCCCATCCATCATAAAGTCCTGAACTATTTTCAATTATTAATTTCTTTTCTCCTTTATAATTGAGAAAGATATATTCTAAAGCCTTAAAGAAATTAGATTTTGCCTTCTCCTTTCCTCCTCCTTTACTACTTCCTGTATGTACTACAACTCCTTCCCAGTTCTTTTCATCACAAATTCTAAGCTCCTCTATGATTAATTTGCAGGAGAGCTCAAAAATTCTTTTCTCTGGTGATGCCAAGTTAACTACGTATGGTGCATGAATAAAAATAGGGGAGATGAAAAAGTCTGGAAGAGGTTTTTTCGATAGGGAAAAACTTCTTGGATTTTGAGCAAAGATTTGGGCAGTATTTATTTTTAATTCCTCTATAATTTCAGATATATTTTTATCCCTATATAAGTGTACTCCTAATTTTACTTCCATGTTTTAATTTTATACCTATTTTAAAAGGCTATCAAAGAAATTTTGATTAAAATTATTGACAGAAAAATTTATATTTTATAAAATTAAAATTGAAAATTATAAAGAGGAGATTTATAAATTTATGGCCCATAAACTGCCAAGATGTCCTATATGTGGAAGAGAGATGATTATAACAAGGCTTAAATGCCCAAGGTGTAACATTACCATTGAGGGAGAATTTTGGGTAGGAAAGCTTGCCTCTCTCTCTCAAGAGGAACAGGAGTTTTTGGAACTTTTTCTAAGAACTCGGGGAAATGTGAAGGAGATGGAAAGGATATTAAGACTTTCTTATCCCACAGTAAGAAGTAGATTAGACAATATATTAAGATCCATAGGACTTCCTCCTATCGAGGAAGAGATTAAGACAAAGGCTCAAGAGGTTATAGATAAATTAGAAAGGGGAGAGATCACGGTTCAAGAAGCCCTAAAGATTTTAGATGAGGAGAAGAAAGAGGAGGAATGATATATGAGGGGGAAGGTAATTTTAGCTGTAATTTTGATTGCTCTTGGTATCTCTCTTACTGCCAAGTATTTTGGTATTCCATTTCTTAGTGATCTTTGGAAACTTTGGCCTCTTATCTTTGTTTATTGGGGTGGAAGAATTTTATATAACTCTTACAAATGGGAGAGAGAAAGGAGGAAGAGGGAAAAGATGAGAGAGGAAAGGTATAGAATTTTGAAGATGATTGAAGAAGGAAAGATAAGCTCAGAGGATGGAGAGGAGCTTTTAAAAAAATTAGAGGAGAACTATGATTTTAAGAGTAGTGAGAAAAGACTTTTAAGAATATATATAGAGGAGGAAGGAGTAAATAGAGTTAATATTACTATTCCCTTATCCTTTTTAAAATGGGGCTTAAAATTTGCTAATAAATATTCTGTACAATATGGAGGGGTAGATCTTTCACCTGAAGAGATAGAAAAAATATTAAATGATCCTGATTTTAGGGGGAAAATTGTGGATATTCAATCAGATGAGGATTCTACAAGGGTTATTGTAGAAATAATATAGTTTAGAACTTGATTATTTCATATTTCCCCCAAATTCCAAGGTGTTTTTCTAAGATGATTATTACTTGGTGAACTTGGGGAAAGCTTTTAGCAAATTCTATTCCTAAATTTATATCTTCAGGAGTTTGTATCATATTTCCTACAGCTGTGGCAAGGGCATCAGAAAATATGGTAGAGTCAGATACAATTACTACTGCATCCGCCTTCCCAAAGCTTAAGGATGGTCCAACGGTTGCAGAAGAGGTGCATATGCCAAGAGTAGAATCTTTTGGAATGAGAAGTCCCAGTTTGTTGCTCCAGGGAGATTTTCCTGCAAAGATGGCAACCCTTCTTTCCTTCTTTGTGCTTAAGAAAATATCTCCCCCATTTTCTACAATGACCTGCGAAGTATATTTTAATAGATCTTTTCCTACAAATTCCGCTATTGCGCCTGCAACACTTGCCATGGGACCTACTCCTGCCTTTTCTGCCCAATAGGACATCTCCTTTGCAATCTGAGGTGCATTGGGAAGAACTTTGTGGGGTTCTAAGGTTATTTGAAAAATTGGATCAATTTTAATATATTCTTCTAATTCCTCTCTGTAATATTCTAAAATTCTTTTTGCTTCCTTTTCTAAATTTTTTTCTGCTAAAATGTAAAGGTCACTTTCCTTTATTTTTACGGTAAATCCAATAAGGTCTTCCGCTTTCATATATTTTCTATATTCTCTTCTTACATACTCATTTGACATTTTAAGACCTCGGTAATAAAATTATTGTCGTTTAGAATTTTGAAATATTATATTATGAAAAGAGGTGTAACTGAAGCTTGTTTAATTATATGAGTAGTTTAGAAGCAGGTTTATCTCCTATAAAAAGGGGAACTCCTGCAGGTTTTTTTGTTCGTAGTTTTTTGTTTGTAATCCTTACTGGTACTTTTCTCTTGATGCTTCCTATTTCTTCAAGAAGTGGTAACTTCACAGATTTTGTAACTGCTTTGTTTACTGCCACTTCTGCCACTTGTGTAACAGGTCTTGTGGTTGTAGATACGGGTACCCACTGGTCCCATTTTGGTCATTTAGTTATCATGTTGCTTATACAAATAGGTGGATTAAGTTATGTTGTGCTTGTTACTTCACTTATGCTCCTTTTAAATAGAAAGATACCATTAAGAGAAAGAATAATGATACAATTTTCCTTGAATGCTTTATCTTTAAGAGGTATTGTTAGGTTTTTAAAGGGAGTTCTCATTACAGTTCTTTCTGTTGAGGGTTTAGGAGCTTTACTACTATTTTTTGTTTTCATCCGAGATTATCCTCTTATTAAAGCTATTAAGTTCGCTGTCTTTCATTCTGTTTCTGCTTTTTGTAATGCAGGATTTGATCTAATTGGTGGATTTAGAAGTTTTACAGGATATGTGGATGATATTTTATTAAATTTGACAATCACATCCCTGATTATTATAGGTGGTATCGGTTTTTTGGTTATTTATGACATTTATCAAAAACTTACTAAAAAGAAGAATCATTTAGCCCTTCATTCAAAAGCTGCCCTTCTAACTACTTTATTCTTAATTGTTATAGGTACAATTATGATATTCATTTTAGAGTATAACAATACTTTGAAACCTCTATCTTGGAAGGGAAAGATATTAGGAGCATACTTTCAAAGCGTCACTCCAAGAACTGCTGGATTTAATACTTTAGATATTGGCAAGATGAGACCTGCCACTTGGCTTTTTTTAATTCTTCTCATGTTTATAGGAGCATCACCAGGAGGAACTGGAGGAGGTATAAAAACCGTTACTTTTTTAGTTCTTTTACTAAGTGTTTATACTACTATATTGGAAAGAAAGCATGTTCATTTCAAGAATAGAAGCATTAATTGGGAAACGGTTAAAAGAGCTTGGGCAGTTTTCTTCTTCTCTTTGAGTTTAGTAATTCTTTCTTGGTTTTTGTTGCTTCTTACAGAGCCTTTTGAGCCTTTAAAGATTCTATTTGAAGTAGTATCTGCCTTTGGAACTGTTGGGCTTTCTACTGGAATAACTCCACAGCTTTCAACCTTTGGAAGGTTGGTAATTACTTTTACTATGTTTTTGGGAAGAGTTGGCACGGTAACTGCAGGTCTTGCACTATTAAGCTTTGTAAATCATAAGAAAACTGTAGATTATCCTACAGAGGAGGTAAGCGTAGGTTAATATGAAGTCACTATTTTATAAAAGTGCTATTTCAGGGGAGAGATTTCATGATTTTGGAGTTATTGGGCTTGGTAGGTTTGGTTCTGCTTTGGCTATTACCTTGGAAAGATTAGGGGCTTCTGTTCTTGCCATAGATATGGATGAGGAGAGGGTAGAAGGAATAAAAGATTATGTTTCTTATGCTAAAGTTGTGGATGCTACAAATATAAATGCTTTAAGGGAGGCAGGAATACAGAATTGTGATGTAGTAATAATTGCTATTGCCAATGATATTCAATCTTCTGTTCTTGCTACCTTATTAGTTAAGGAATTAGGAGTTAAGTATGTAGTGGCTAAGGCTGTTAATGAAGCTCATGGCAAAATTTTAGAAAAGATTGGGGCGGATTTAGTTGTTTATCCAGAAAGACAAATGGGCGAGATTTTAGCTCAAAAACTTGTGGTTCCTAATATAATAGATTTTATGGAGCTTTCTGGTAATGTAAAAGTGTTTGAGGTAAAACCAACTCCATCTATGATCGGTAAAAATATTGAGAGTCTTCAATTACGTAGAAAATATAGTTTATCAATCCTTGCTATTCATCGAGGTGGAGATATCATTGCAAATCCCCACCCCGATGAAATAATCAGAGA
This sequence comes from Dictyoglomus sp. NZ13-RE01, assembly GCA_002878375.1. NCBI lineage: Bacteria > Pseudomonadati > Dictyoglomota > Dictyoglomia > Dictyoglomales > Dictyoglomaceae > Dictyoglomus > Dictyoglomus sp. NZ13-RE01. Next base: position 37,053 of record NIRF01000006.1, on the reverse strand, counting down.
AGAAGATATTCTTTATATTGTAGGGACCTTAGAAAATGTAAATAAACTTCTTTCCATAGAGAATATTTAAATAACTAACCTTATCTCCATTGCTTTGTAGGGACAGATCTCAACGCATATCCCACAGGTGGTACATTTTTGGGGATCAAAACTAACCATATAGGTTTTTTCGTCCCTTTGTAAGGCTTTAGTAGGGCAATAGCTTACACAATAACCACAATGGGTACATCTTGTCTCATCCCATATTACATCTTGAGACAAAGGCTGGATCTTTACTTCTAATTCTTTCAAATACTGGATTCCTTTTTGAAAGTTCTCTTCCTCTCCAGTAATTTCTAAGACCATTACTCCTTCCTCATCTGGAGTTATTGTTGCCTTAAGAATGTTGAAATCTAAATCAAATTTCCGGACCAGATTAACTATTACAGGCTTGTCCGCTAAATGTTTTGGAAAATGGAGCACAATTCTTTCAGTCCTCATTTCTCTTTTACCTCCTCCTTTATTTCTCTCCCAGAGAAGGGCTTAAATTTAATTCCTGATTCTGGTCCGGGAATGGGGGCAGATGGTTTTGTTAATAGGAATTTTCCAGTCTTTATCCAATCCTTTAATATGTTGGCAATCTCTCTTGCTTTTACATAACTGGAGAGGGGACTTGTAGGTACTTTTTTCCCTAATACTTCAATCTCTCCACTTCTTAGTTGTTTGTATGTTACTTCTGTAATTATGTCAGGTTCTCTATTTGGATAGGTAGAGCTATAGTCTACTACAGGGGCATAAATTTCATCATCACTTATAGATGTGTAGAAGGCTATTTCTTCATCCAAAATAGGAATAGGCACTCCAATACCTACTGCAAGAGATACCCCATAGCCTTTCATGCTTACTCCTCTTAGCCATTTAGGACTCATTCCTTTTAGATCTCCTATTACTGCAAGGGTGCCAGCTCCTACCTTTGGGACACCTCTTTCAGTTCTTGGAACATTAGGATTGTGTTGAGTTCCATGCCATGCTACATATCCTATTCCTCCTCCTAAGAATATCTTTGTTCCTATCCCAATAGTTTTATAAAAGGGATCATTTAGAAGAGGAGAAAGCTGTCCTGCACTACTATAGTTGGCATTACCAAGTTTTGGTTTTAAAAATCCCATATACGTATAGATAGGTCTATTCGATAGGTTTACTGCAACATTATAATTTTGATAGGCATTTCTTATATTGAAGAGGACTGCTTCGTTTAGATCGTTTATTGTAATATAAGCATTAAGACTTTTCCTTGGATAGCAGTCTGTACCATAGGCAGTAGCTGTTAATAGTATTTCTTTCCCAGAAACTAAGTCTTCTATAACATGTCCACCGCCATATTCAAAATCTCCTGGATAGTATCTATTTCTTGGATCATCATCGGGAAGAGCATTTGCTCCTAAGAATAGGTCTGCTGCAGCAAAACCTGCATAGGCGGGCACATTATTTAGATATACCTTTCCTCCTCCAAGCTTTATTCTTGGTTTAGTATGCCCTATATTAAAATATATACCTGAGGAACACATAATACCAAAGGTGCCAGTGGTAACTACATCTACCTCTTTTGCTGCTTTTTCTACTCCCTTCTCTCTTACTATATCAATCATTTCCTCCGCTGTAACAACTACTGCTTTACCCTCACGAATTTTCTCATTAATCTCTTCAATGGTTTTTGCCATTCTAATACCTCCCTTTCAAGTTTTTTGTTATATTTATTGCTCTGAAATGCCCTTTTCGGGCAAGGCATGATCCATACCACTGTCACCACCTCCACTATCCCTTTTATAATTTTTAAGTTGGAATTATACCAAAATACTCTGAATTAAGCAAGAATAATTTTAAAAATTTTAATCTTGTATTATCATAATTATTACCATATAATTTTTAAAATTTGAAAGTAAGGAGGGAAAAAAATGAGAAATTTTGTATTTCATAATCCGACAAAGATAATTTTTGGAATAGATGCAACCAATGAGGTAGGTAAGGAGACAAAGTTATATGGAGATAAAGTTTTATTAGTGCTTGGGCAAGGAAGTATTAAAAAAATTGGGCTATACGATAGAGTAGTTTTCCTACTTAGACAAGAAAATATTAAAATTTTTGAGCTGGAAGGGGTAAAGCCAAATCCCAGAGTAGATTTAGTAAGAAAAGGTATTGAAATGGTTAGAGAAAATAATATTAATTTTATCTTAGCTGTAGGAGGAGGAAGTGTAATAGATACAGCAAAGGCTATTTCTGCAGGGCTCTCTTATGAAGGTGATGTATGGGATCTATTTAAAAAGAGAATTCCAATAAAGCCATCTATTCCTATAGGTACAGTATTAACTCTTGCAGCTACAGGTTCGGAGATGAATGGAAATGCAGTTATATCTAATATGGAGACTGAGGAAAAATTAGCTATATCAAGTCCATATCTATATCCAAAGTTTTCCATATTGGACCCCAAAAATACCACAACAGTTCCCTTAAACCATACATTGTATGGAATTGTAGATATACTTTCCCATGTTTTTGAACAGTATTTTGATAAAGTGTCTGATGCGATACTTCAAGATAGATTTGCAGAGGCAATAATGAAGACTGTTATTGAAACTACTCCTAAATTAATTCAAAATCCTGAGGATGTGGAGGCGAGAGGAGTTATTCTTTGGTGTGGGACTAATGCCCTAAATGGAATAATTGGGGTTGGTAAAGAGCAAGATTGGGCTACCCATGCTATAGAACATGCCATAAGTGCCATATATGATATTCCGCATGGACTTGGACTTGCAATAGTATTCCCACATTGGATGAAGTATGTGATTGATGAAATTCCATGGAAGTTCGCACAATTTGCGAGAAATGTATGGGGAATTACAGATGAGGGAAGTGATTATGAGATAGGGTTAAAAGGAATAGAAAAATTAATAGAGTTTTATGAGAGCATTGGGGTTCCTACAAAACTTTCAAAGGTAGGTATAGATGATTCTCGTTTGGAAGAGATGAGTGAAAAGGCTGTTATGTTTGGACCTATTGGAAATACAAAGAAATTATATAAAGAGGATGTGCTAAATATACTAAGAATGAGCTTATAGTGAGGGAGGTAAATGAAATTGAGAAGTGATAGTGTTAAGAAGGGATTAGAAAAGGCTCCTCATAGATCTTTGTTCTATGCTATGGGATATACCCCGGAGGATTTAGAGAAACCTTTAATTGGGGTTGTAAATTCTGGAAATGAGATGATCCCAGGACATGTACATCTGGATATAGTGAGTAGATATGTAAAAGATGGAATTTTACAGGCAGGCGGAACACCAATGGAATTTAGAGTTATTGGTATATGTGATGGTATTGCAATGGGACATAAAGGAATGAAGTATTCTTTAGCTAGTAGGGAGCTAATTGCAGATTCTATAGAAGCAATGGTAGAAGCTTATCAACTTGATGGAATTATACTAATAACAAACTGTGATAAGATAGTTCCAGGTATGCTTATGGCAGCAGCAAGATTAAATCTTCCCTCTTTGATATTAAGTGGTGGTCCTATGTTGGCGGGAAGATGGAGAGGAATGGATGTAGATTTAATTAGTGTGTTTGAAGGTATTGGAAAAGTTAAGGCAGGTACTATGAGAGAAGAAGAATTATACGAATTGGAGCAGTATGCATGTCCTGGATGTGGCTCTTGTTCTGGTATGTTTACTGCAAATACCATGAATTGTTTGAGCGAAGCCCTTGGGATAGCTCTACCCTTTAACGGTACTCTTCCTTTTGCCTATGATGGAATGAGAAAAAGATTATCTAAAGAGGCTGGGAAAAGAATAGTACAGTTGGTAAAAGATAATATTAAGGCAAGAGATATATTAACAAGAGAAGCCTTCGAGAATGCTATAGCAGTAGATATGGCTCTTGGTGGCTCTACCAATACTGTTCTTCATCTTCTTGCTATAGCGAAGGAGGCAAAGGTAGATTTGCCTTTAGATGTCTTTCAGAGGATTAGTGATAGGACTCCAAATATTTGTAAACTCAGTCCCGCTTCTTCCCAGCATATTCAGGATCTTCACGAGGCTGGAGGTATTCCTGCAGTATTGAAAGAGCTTTTGAAAGGTAATCTCATAGAGCCAAATGCTTTAACGGTATCAGGGAAGACCATTGGAGAGATTGCAAAATCCGCAGAAATTAGAGATAGAAATGTTATAAAACCATTGGAGGAGCCTTATGCGAAGGATGGAGGTATAGTTATACTTTATGGCAATTTGGCACCAGAAGGAGCAGTAGTTAAGAAGTCCGCAGTAAGTCCCAAAATGTTAAAACATGAAGGACCTGCAAGGGTTTTTGACAGTGAAGAATCTGCAATTAAAGATATTTATGGGGGTAAGATTAAGAGGGGAGACGTAGTTGTAATAAGATATGAAGGACCAAAGGGAGGACCAGGAATGAGGGAAATGTTGGGACCCACATCTGCTCTGGCAGGTATGGGACTTGATGAGGATGTCGCTCTTATCACGGATGGAAGATTTTCAGGAGGAAGCAGGGGATCTGCTATTGGACATATTTCTCCAGAAGCAGCAGAAGGAGGTCCAATTGCTCTATTAAGGGATGGAGATATCATTGAAATAGATATACCTGGAAGAAGATTGAATGTAAAAGTTAGTGATGAAGAATTGGAAAATAGAAGGAAAAATTGGAAGCCTGTTAAAAAAGAAATAGAATTTTCCTATCTTAGAAGGTATGCAAAGCTTGTAACTTCTGCTAGTAAAGGTGCTGTATTAAGGGATATTTATGAAGAATAATATTTAAGTAAAAGGAGGATGGGCATGATTATAACAGTTGTTGATCATTATCCTAAAATTCCTAATCCACCAAGAGAGGCAAAATTGAGAAAGGCTATTCATGCTTATGATCAAGGTAAGATTAGTAAAGAGGAACTGGAGAGGGTTTTTGATGAGGTTACGAAAGAGGTTATAGAAGAGCAGATCTCTGCAGGAGTAGAATTAATAACTGATGGACAGATAAGATGGGAGGATGGTCAGAGTTATATTGCTAAAAAGCTTGATGGAATAGAGATTGGAGGACTTTTCAGGTATTTTGACAATAACACCTATTATAGACAGCCCGTTGTGGTAGGAAAAATAAAATGGAGAGAGCCAATTATTTTAGAAGATTGGAAAAGGGCTCAAGATTTTGCAAAGAATGTGCCCGTTAAGGCTGTATTAACAGGACCATATACATTGGCAAGATTAAGCAGAGATGAATATTATAAAAGCATAGCGGAATTGAGTAATGCATATACTGACGCTCTAATAGAGGAGGTAAAGCTTTTAGACAAAGAGGGAGTAAAGTATTTACAGTTTAATGAGCCTTCTATTTTATACTATCCAGAAGATTTTGATCTACTGGTAGATATTTATAACAGGATAAGAAGGTACTTTAGTGGTAACTTAGCTATATACACCTATTTTTATACTGTTTTACCTTTGAGAAAGGAGATATCAAGGCTTAATATAGATACCTTTGGGATAGATTTTGTATCAAGAAAGGAAAATTTTGAAATATTGAGGGATTTTCCTAAGAATTTGGCTCTTGGATATGGAATTGTGGATGCAAGGAATACAAAGTTGGAGACCCCAGAACAGATAAAAAGTTTAGTGGAAAAAGCATTAGAGTATGTTCCCGAAGAAAGGCTTTTTGTTAATCCCAGCTGTGGATTAGAGTATCTACCGAGAGAAAGAGCTTATGAAAAGCTTGTAAATTTAGCAAAAGGAGTAAATTTGGTAAGAGGTGAAAGAAGATGAAGGAGATAAAATTACCTATATTACCTGTTACAAGTGTGGGAAGTTTTCCTAAGCCAGATTATTTGGTTAAGGCAAGAAATCAGTATGCTAAAGGTCTCATTTCTTATTCCACATTGCATGAGCTGGAATTGAAAGCAACAGAAGAGGTTATAAGGATGCAGGAAGAAATTGGAGTAGATGTATTGGTCCATGGAGAGATGGAAAGAGGAGATATGGCAACATATTTTGCAGAGAACTTAGAGGGATTTACTATAAGTGGGCTTGTTAGATCCTATGGGAATAGATATTACAAAAAGCCAATAGTTATTGGAAAGGTGAAAAGAACAAAGCCAATTACAGTGGATATGTTTAAGTTTGCTCAAAGCCTAACTAAAAAACCAGTAAAGGGGATGTTGACAGGTCCTTACACTATTGCGGATTGGTCCTTTAATGAATATTATGATAATAAGAGGGATTTAGTTTTGGATCTTGCGGAGATCATTAATCAGGAGGCTTTAGATTTGGAAAAGGCAGGAGCTTTGTTTGTTCAAATTGATGAGCCTGCAGTTCCTACCCATCCTGAGGAAATTGACATTGCAAAGGAAGCCTTTAAAATAGCCACAAGGGGACTTAGAAGTTTTATAATAACCCATATATGCTATGGAGATTTTAGACCTATATGGAAGGATGTTGTTAACTTTCCAGTTCATCAGTTTGATTTAGAGTTTACAAACAATTATGACAAGCTTTATCCTCTTATAGAAAGTTTTGGATTTCCTAAGGAAAAATTTGTTGGGCTCGGAGTAGTAGATGTGCATTCTCATAGGATAGAGAGTGTAGAAGAAATTAAGGATAGAATTAGAACTGCCTTAAAATATTTTAGACCAGAACAGATTTTTGTTGACCCTGATTGTGGACTTAAAACAAGGACTTGGGAAGAAGCTCGTGCCAAAATGGAGAATATTGTTAAGGCTGTAGCGGAGATAAGGGAAGAGCTAATAAAAGAAGGATATCCCTCCGAGATAACTATTAAATTAGGGGATTAGTTATGGATAATTATGAATATATTTTGAGGCAGTGGGCACATTGGTTGGATGAGCTTTATGCTTATACTGTAATTTATAGAGCGGGTATTGAGGATTGGTTTTTCAGTGATGAGAAAAGCGCCCTTTATGATTCCTCTTTCCATTGGAAAAGGATAAGGGTGGGAGATTATTGGAATAGTGAGAAGTTTCCTGTATGGTTCTATACCAAGCTTTCCTTGCCAAAAAATATTTATGAATCTCCTGTTTATCTCTCCTTGGATTTTGGAGGGGAGGCACTTTTATACGTAAATAGCTCTCCTAAGGGTGGCTTAAATATCTATCATAAGGATATTCTTTTAACAGTTGACCCAAAAAGGGAGGAAAGTTTTGAACTTTTGGCAGAGGTTGTACCAAAAGGACTGTTTGGAGAACACCAGTATAGTCCTAAGTTTAATAGGGCGGAAATATATCAGAGGGATGAGGAGTTATACTCATCCTTTCTTTCCTTTTATACTTTATGGGAGCTCATTAAAAGTACCAATATAAGAGAGCTAAAAAGAGAGTTAATGAAGCTAATGGAAAATGCTTTTAGAGAGATTGAGCTTCCATCCTCCTTTGATGTCTTTTCTAAAATTGCTAAGGAAACCCGTATTTTGAAGAATGAATTAAATAAACTTTGGAATCCACCTAAATTCTCTGATTCTTATTTTCAACTACCAAAGGAGATAAGGGAAAAGATCATTCAAGAAGGAAATAAGTTGAAAGAAGAATTGAAAAGGTTAAGAAGTAAATATCCTGTAAATGGTAAAGTATATGCTTTTGGACATGCCCATATTGATTATGCATGGCTTTGGCCCAGAAAAGAAACTATAAGGAAGGCAAAAAGAACTTTTTCCACGGTTTTATCTCTAATGGAAGAATTTAGAGATTTTAAATTTTTGCAATCCTCAGCTCAACTTTACAAAGATATTAAAGAGGAGGAGCCAGAGCTTTATAAGAAAATTAAAGAAAGAGTAAAAGAGGGCAGATGGATAGTAGAAGGAGGAATGTGGGTTGAGAGTGATTGTCAGATAATAGGAGGAGAGACCTTAGTTAGAGAATTTTTGTATGCCCAAAGGTTTTTTGAAAGAGAATTTGGAAAGAAATGTAAAGTAGCTTGGCTTCCTGATACCTTTGGATTTAATGCTAATCTTCCTCAGATATTAAAAAAATCAGGGATAGATTATTTTGCAACTACAAAGCTCACTTGGAATGAGACTAATAGATTTCCTGTGGACCTATTTTATTGGAAGGGTATAGATGGAACAAAGGTTAAGGCTCATATATTTTGTAAGAAAAGTGGATATAATTCCACGATGGATATAAAAGAAATTCTTGATAATTGGGAAGATTTTGATCAAAAGGATATTTATCCATCTACTTTATACTCCTTTGGATATGGGGATGGTGGAGGGGGACCTACAAGAGAGATGCTGGAAAGGTGGGAAAAGATAAAGGATCTTCCTGGAATTCCTCAAGTTATTATGGAGTCGCCATTAAGGTTTTTTGAGGAAGCTCCAGATATTCTTCCCACCTATTTTGGGGAGCTTTATTTAGAACTTCATAGAGGAACATACACTACCCAAGGTAGAATAAAAAAGTTAAATAGGGATGTTGAAAATCATCTTATACTTTTAGAGTCATTGAGCACTCTTTCCTTCTTGAAATCAAATAATTATAAAGACTTGAGTGGTCTTTGGGAAAAATTCTTGAGAAATCAATTTCATGATATACTTCCAGGCTCATCTATTAGAGAAGTTTATGAAGATACAGAGAGAGAATTAAGGGAAATATTAAGAGAAGAAGCTTTGCTTCCACAAATAGTGGGGGATAGTTTGATACTTTTTGTTTATAACTCTACATCCTACCCACAGCCTTTAAAGGTGGAGATTGATTTAGATGAAAATTTGGCTGTCTATACAGAGAATGGAAATATAATTCCTTCTCAAAAGGGCGAAAAGAGGCTGATTTATTCCCCTGAGATTGAAATACCTCCTCTAAGTTATATTACTCTTCCTATAAAAGAAAAGAAGGATTGTAATATTATTTCTGACCTTATATTAAGAGATAATGAGATAGAAAATTTATATCTTATCCTTAAGGTTAATAGTGATGGTACCATTCAAGTTTATGATAAGGAAAGGAAAAGGGAAGTTTTTGAAGGAAGGGGAAATCAAATTTGGGCTTATCCAGATAGACCAAGAAGCTGGGAGGCTTGGGATATAGCTTTAGATTATGAAAAATATGGTAAAGAGGTAAGCAAGGTAGAAAGTATTAATGTGGTTGAAAAAGGACCTTTAAGGGCAAAGATAGAGGTTGTTAAAACCTTTGGAAATTCTACAATAAAACAAAGATATGTGGTTTATTCAAAGACTCCCAAGATAGATATAGAGACAGAAATATTATGGAATGAGAAGAGAGTGATGTTGAGAGCTTTATTCCCATTAAATATCAATTCATATATTTGTCATTATGAGATACCTTATGGAATTTATTATAAACTTACCCATGAGAATACCTCTTGGGATAAGGCAAAATTTGAGTTTCCAGTGCAAAGATTTATTAATTATTCTCAAGGTGATTTTGGAATAAGCTTGTTAAATAATGGGAAGCATGGACATAGCATTAAGGAGAATATTTTAGGATTAACTCTTCTAAGGTCTCCTGCCATTCCTGATTTCTATGCAGACTTAGGAGAACATAAATTTATCTATTCCATTTTATTACATGGTAGTGATTGGAAGAGGGATTGTATTAAGTTTGCAGAAGAGTTAAATAGACCTTTATTTGCAAAGGTTTTAAAGGGAAAGGTGACGAAGGAAACCTTCATAAATTGGGATGCTCCCAATATTGTATTTTCCGCTTTAAAAAGGTCTGAAGATGGGGATGGAATTATACTGAGATTTTCGGAATATTTTGGATGGGAGAGGGATATAGAACTTGAATTTTCATTCTCTGTAAAGAGGGCTTATGAATGCAATTTACTAGAGGAAAATATCAGGGAACTTCCTATTGATGGAAGAAAGATAAAAATAAAAGTAAAACCCTTTGAATTAAAAACTATAAAAATTGTTATATAATGATGGTAAAAATGTTTGTTTTATTGGGAGGTAGCAATGGCAAATTTAGCAATCTTGGGAGGAAAGCCTGTTAGAGAAAAGCCTTTTCCATCTTGGCCTATATTTGATGAGAGAGAAGAGAAGATATTAATTGAGGTATTGAGAAGTGGGAAGTGGGGAAGGGTAAACGGTAAGAAAAATGAGGAGTTTGAGGAAAAATTTGCCAGGTATCATTCTGCAAAATTTGGTATTACGTGTACTAATGGCACTGCTGCCTTAGAGATTGCATTAAGAGCAATGGATATAGGACCTGGTGATGAGGTGATTGTTCCAGCATATACCTTTATTGCTACCGCGAGTGCAGTTCTCATGGTAGGTGCAAAGCCTGTTTTTGTAGATATAGATCCTGAAACTTATAATATAGATACAAAAAAAATTGAGTCCGCTATAACCTCTAAGACAAAAGCAATTATTCCTGTGCATCTTGCTGGTTGTCCTGCAAATATGGACGATATCCTAAATATTGCTAAAAAATACAACTTAAGAGTGCTTGAGGATGCTGCCCAAGCTCATGGTGCTGAATGGAGGGGCAAAAAAGTAGGGGCTCTTGGTGATATGGGGATTTTTAGCTTCCAGTCCTCAAAAAATATGAATGCAGGAGAGGGCGGTATAATCCTTACTAATGACGAAGAGCTTGCGGAAAAGGCGTGGTCCTATATGAATGTGGGAAGGTCAAAAAAGGGAGAATGGTATATGCATTATTATCTATCAGGTAACTATAGATTAACAGAGTTTCAGGCAGGAATATTACTGGCACAATTGGAAAGATTAGAAGATCTAATGAGAATAAGGGAGGAAAATGCAAAATATCTAACAGAGAAGTTAAGAGAGGTAGAAGGTGTAGAGCCTTTAAAGGTAGATGACAGAGTTACGAGACATGCCTATCATTTATACATCTTTAGATACAATCCTAAATATTTTAAAGGACTCTCTAAGATGGATTTTGTTAAGGCGATGAATGCGGAGGGGATACCTTTAAAGCCAGGTTATACGGTACCTTTGTATAAATTGCCTGCCATAAAAAATTCTATAAAGGGAGCTTATGAGAACGTATATCTTCCTGTTACAGAAAAGGCATGTCAGGAGGAGGGGGTATGGTTTTCTCAGAATGTTTTATTGGGAACGAAAGAAGATATGGATGATATTGTAAAAGCCATAAGGAAAATTCAGGAAAATATTGATGAAATTATATCCTGAGAAGGGAGTGGATTTGATGATTAATCCTAAACTGCCTCAGATTTGGTATGGAGGAGATTATAATCCTGAGCAGTGGCCTAAAGAGGTATGGGATGAGGATGTTAGATTATTTAGGCTTGCCAATATAAATATAGCAACAGTTAATGTTTTTAGCTGGTCATTAATACAACCTGCTGAAGATAAATATGACTTCTCTATGCTTGACGAGATAATAGATAAGCTTTGGAAGAATGGTATTTATATATGTCTTGCTACTTCTACAGCATCACAGCCCCATTGGATGTCTGTAAAATACCCTGAAGTTCTTCCTGTTGATATAAATGGATTGAAAAGGTCCCATGGAGGAAGAGTAAACTTCTGTCCCAATAGTGAAGTATATAGACATTTTGCAGTAAAATTAGTGGAGAAGCTGGCGGAAAGGTATGCCAATCATCCTGCTCTTCTTATTTGGCATATAGCAAACGAATATGGCACTTATTGTTATTGTGAAAATTGCGAGAGAAAGTTTAGAGAGTGGCTAAAAAATAGATATAAAACCTTAGAAGAGTTAAATAAGAGATGGTATACCTCTTTCTGGGGACAGACCTATTATGATTGGAATGAGATTCCTGTTCCAACTTTGAGAAATGTACTTTTCCATCATTGGTTAACAGGGAAATTGTCTACTGTAGCTCAGGGATTGGTATTAGACTATTATAGATTTATGTCAGAAAGTATTTTGGAATGTTACAAATTAGAGTATGACGCAGTAAAAAAATATAATCCTAATATTCCTGTAACAACAAATCTAATGGGAACCTTTAAGCCTCTTAATTATTTTGAATGGGCAAAGTATATGGATGTGGTTTCTTGGGATAATTATCCTTTTGTAAATGATGATTATATAAGTGTTGCTTTTAGGCATTCTCTAATGAGAGGATTAAAACAAGGAATGCCTTTTATGTTGATGGAACAGACACCAAGCCAGACAAATTGGCATCCCTACTGTTATATTAAAAGACCAAAAGTTATGAGACTTATGAGTTATCAGGCAGTAGCTCATGGAGCAGATACTGTTATGTTTTTCCAATTGAGACAGTCAAGGGGTGGTCCTGAAAAGTTTCATGGGGCAGTTATATCCCATGCAGGGCATGAGAATACGAGAGTATTTCAGGAAGTAAAAGAATTGGGAGAGGAATTAAAGAATTTAGGGGATACTCTTCTTGATAGTAGAGTAAAAGCTCAAACTGCAGTCCTATTTGATTGGGAGAATTGGTGGGCTTTAGAGAATGCTCAAGGTCCAAGTACAGCTATAAGCTATGTGGATGGAACTGAGAAATACTTCCGTGCATTACATGAGAATCAATTAGGTGTGGATGTTATTGGTGTTGAGGATAATTTTGAGAAGTATAAGATTATAGTTGCTCCTCTTCTATATATGACAAAGGAGGAATGGGTAAAGAAGATAGAAGATTTTGTTAAGAATGGTGGTATATTTATCACCACAACCTTAAGTGGGCTTGTAGATGAAAATGATTTAGTAATTTTGGGAGGATATCCAGGACTTTTAAGAAGGCTTTTGGGAATTTGGGTGGAGGAGTTTGATGCTCTACCTCCTGAGGTATGTAATGAGATAGTAATTGAGGATGAGTATAGAAAATATTTCCCAAAGGATTATTATACCTGTAATATTGTTTTTGATGTAATTCACTTGGAAGGAGCAAACTCTATAGGTTATTATAAAAAAGACTACTATCAGGGAAAACCTGTAGTAACTTTAAATAAATTTGGTAATGGATATGCATACTATATTGGCTCAATGCCTGATAATGAGTTTTTGAAGGATTTTATCAAGTTTGTATCAGAAAGACATGGAGTAAAGCCTCTATTTGAAAACATCCCTTATGGAGTTGAGATTACTCAAAGGGTTAAGGACAATATTACATATACCTTTGTATTAAATCATTCTGATGAGAAACGTAGAATAAATATTGGTAATAAAAAGATAGACTTACTGAGCAATAAGGTGTACGAGGGAGAAATTGAGCTAAATCCAAGAGATGTATTAATTTTAAAAGAGGAGTAGAGCAATAGGGGGCGGGTAGTTAATCCGCCCCTTTATTTAAGCATCTTCAATTCATACTTTCTACTTCCTAATCCTATCTCTTCTGCATACTTTAATTGTACAGTCCAATCAATATAAGGATGAATTGCTCTTAGTTTATCTTCTCCAGGATTTAGGTTGCTTGTAAGGGCAGTGTCTTTCAAACCTATCTGTTGATTTATTAAGTCCACAGAAGCTTGATCTATAGCAACAATATCATGGCTTCCCAATATTCCTATATCGGGAACAATGTTTGCATCATGCCAACCAGCACAATCACAGTCTGGACTAACATCCATTACAAAGTTGATAAAAGCATACTTCGGCTCTTTTTGCTTTAGCATACCATAAGTAAACTCCACCATTTTTTCTTGTAATCCAATAGCAGATTCATTCCATAGTATTTTTATAGCGGATGTAGGACAGACCACTGCACACTCACCACATCCTATACAAAGATCTGGACGAGATAGCACAGATTTTTTATTTACTAAGGATAAAGCTCCTGTAGGACAATGCTTTACACATCGAACACAACCGATACAGAGTTTTGGATCAGGATCAGGCTTGAATTGAGCATGTTGCATCTGCTTTCCAGATCTTGGAGCAGCTCCCATACCAACGTTTTTAATAGCTCCTCCAAATCCTGCGGACATATGCCCTTTTACATGGGAAAGGGCAATTAGAAAGTCTGCGTCATGCACGGCTCCTGCAACTCTTATTTTTTTTAAATTTTTCAGATTTACTTCTACCTCTTTAAAATAATCTCCATATATACCATCCGCTATTATTAAAGGTGCCCCTGTAGAAGAGTAAGAAAAGCCATTGTATATGGCAGATTCTAAATGGTCTACAGCATTGGCACGTCCCCCTTTATAAAGGGTATTGGCATCTGTTAGAAATGGCTTTCCTCCTAATTCTTTTACAACTTCTACTACTTGTCTTACAAATATCGGTCTTATAAAAGCATGGTTTCCTGGTTCCCCAAAGTGTAATTTAATAGCTACTATGTCTCCTTTTTCCATACGTCCTTCCAATAGAGTTTTTGTTAATCTTTTTAATCTTCTTAATAGGGACTCATGTTCATTGCGGGCTCTCATAGATAAGAAATATACCGTGCTCACAAGGCTCCCCCCTTTCCTTATTTTTCCACCTTACCTTTTATTAAATACCAAATGTAAAGGTCTGTTTCACCTGGTTCCTTTCCAAATCTATATGATAGATCGAAAAATATTTTTTCAATCTCTAAATATCTTTTTTCTGTCCATCCTTTAGGAATCTCTGGTATTAATCCTTCCTCCCATAAGGTTCTTAAAATATGCTTGTCTAAAATGGCAACTTGTAAATTTCCTGTATTTCTCAAAAAATGACTTGCTTCTTTCCAGCCTATACCTTTTGCATTTTTTACCAGATATTTTCTTCCCTCATGGGTAGGCAAAGAAATTATCTCCCTAATTTTACCAATTAGTTTTCTATTCTCAACAATAAAATTACTTCTTGCTCTTGCAAATCTATGACCTACTTTTAGAAGTTCCTTCTCTAATTCTTCCTTAGTTAGATTAACAAAATTATTAATTCCAAGCAATTCTTGGGCTTTTATTCCTCTTCCTGCGGACCAATTTGCTGTCAGTACACAAAAGCTTAGCTCAGAAAATAGCTCCTCCTCTGTACCAAATTCTCCCAACTTTTTAAATTGAGCTATTCTCTCATCTACCAATGGTTTTGCTTTTTCTTCTATTTCTCTTAGCTTAGTTATTATATCTTTACCCATCAAGTTTATATTTTAAATCCTATTAATTGGGACAAATAATTTAAATTCTTCTTTATAATTGAGAAGATCTTTTTAGACTCTTCTATTTGATATTTCAAACCTAAGATAAAGTATATTAATGCGGAAAAACCAACAGCAGAAAGCAGGGAAATAGCAAGCCCAATCTGATTCTTAGGAAGAATCAAATAAAGCCCTTTATAAATAAAGAGTGCCAAGATGCTTATAAATATTCCCCAGATGGTGAAGAGCTTGATTTTTTCTTTTAGATCTTTACCAAAGGGATCAGAAATTTTTTGTTTTATGGAATTTATTAGTAGAAGTGTAGATATTATAGATGCACAGGATGTTGCAAGGGCAAGACCCATATGAGCTAAAGGCTTTATAAATAATGTGTTTAAAATTATATTCGATATAAGTGCAATAACAGAATTTACTACAGGAGTTTTAGTATCATGAAGAGAGAAGAAAACTCTCACAATTATTGTGTTTATTGACATAAAAGGAAGACCTAAGGAATAAAATATTAGTGATTCTGAAGTTCTTTTCGTAGCATATGCATCAAAGAGTCCTCTTTGGAAAGCAAGCTCTACAATAGGCTTACCAAGAAAGATGAAACCAAAGGTTGCTGGAATAATGAGGAAAAGTACTGCCCTTATACTCTTTTCCATGGATGTTTTTAATAAATCCAAATTTTCGTTTTGGGCGGAGAAGGCAAACTCAGTATACATTGCTGTGGCAAGAGCATTTATAAAGAGATTGAAAGGAAGTTGATAAAGCCTGCTTGCATAATTTAGAGCGGATATTCCTCCTTCAGGCAAAAAGGAGCCAAAGATTCTATCTACAGCCATGTTTATTAATCCTATGCTTTGACCTAAAAAGATGGGAGTTATGAGGATAAGGGCTTTTTTCATGCCTGGATATTTGGGATCGATTTCCCATCTAAGTGAAAAACCTATCTTCGATAGATAAGGTAGTAAAAGAATGTATTGGAATATTACATTTGCAAGGGTTCCCCAAGCAAGGATATAGACTCCAAGATATTTATGAAGGACGAAAATAGAAAGAATAAAGATGAGATTTCCTAATACACCTGCCAAATTAGGAATTATAAAGCTTCTATGTGCGTTATATAGTCCTGTTAAAATTCCATAGGTGCCCCAAAAGATTATTCCTGGAAGCATAATGTAGGAAAGATTAATGGCAAGGTTTTTAGTCTCTAAATTAAAACCTGGAGCAAGAATATAAATAATTATAGGAGATAAAATATAGGAAATTATTGTTACAAGGAGGAGAATAATAAAAATTGTGGATAATAAAATGGATACAAATTTTTCTGACTCCTCTTTCCCGTATTTTTCTTTCCATTCCGCATAAAGAGGAATAAAGACAGAAGACAGGGCTCCTGCAACGAGCCCTGCTAAAATATTTGGGAGAGCATTGGAAACTACGTAGGCATCGGTAAATTTCTTTGCTCCAAAGAATGCTGCGATCATCATCTCCCTTAGGAATCCTAAAAATCTACTGAAAAGTCCTAATAAGGTGATAATTATGGTTGCTTCAGTTACACTTTGTCTTATAAATAACCTTTTAAGATGGTTTATAACACTTTCTTTCTTCATAAAAGATTCTCCTTGCTTTCTGCTAATATTGTTAGTAGTTTTACAGCATTCATTACGTCATTTATATCCGCCATTTCATGGGGAGAATGTACGTATCTTGTAGGAATAGAAAGGGTTCCGCTAACTATTCCTTCTCCCGTTGTCTGGATTACTGCTGCATTTGTTCCTCCCCTCAATAATATTTCTCTTTGATAGGGAATATTATTCTCCTCTGCAATCTTAATGAGTTTTTCAACAACCTTTCTATGGCTAATAGATGCGCTGTCTTTAATTTTGATGGCAGGTCCCTTTCCTAAAACAAGAGACATCCTTTTATTTCCCTTTGGGGTATCTGAGTGGGCAGTAACATCTACAGCAATCGCCATGTCAGGTTTTATATTGAAGGCTACGGTACTTGCCCCTACAAGCCCCATTTCCTCTTGTACTGTAAAGGTAGCGTAAAGATCATGATAAGGTTTTGCCTTCCTCAAAACCTCTATAATTACTGCACACCCTATTCTATCATCTAAGGACTTTGATACAATTCTATCTCCTAAATCTATGAAAGGAGCATAGTATCCTCCAAAGGTTCCTGGAGGAACCAACTTTTCTGCAGATTCTTTATCCTTTGCTCCAATATCCACGAAAATTTTGTCAAAGGTTAAATCCTTCATGTTTTTGCTTAGCTCATCATAGGTTTCCCCCTCCACTCCAACAACTCCTAATACATTGGGAAATTGAATGGTAGTACCTAATAAGTTGTAGGGAGAAACTCCTCCGATAGCTTCTATCCTTATGAATCCATTTTCATCTATGTAAGTGGCGATTACTCCAATCTCATCCATATGGGCATCAAGAAGCAATTTCTCTCCACTTACTCCCTTTTTCCAAACTATTAAATTGCCTAATTTGTCTATCTCATAACCATCTATGAAGCCCTTTAACTCTTCCAATATTACTTCTCTTATTCTATCTTCTCTTCCACTAATAGAAGAGGTTTGGGTAAGTTTCTCTATTAAATCTTTCATTCTTCAACCTCCTTTTCAAGGATTGTAGAAAGAAGTTTTAATGTATTCTCGTAATCGGATAGGTTTATAACTCCTAATGGAGAATGAATATATCTTGATGGAATGGATATTACTAAGGATGGTGCACCAGAAGCAAGGGCAATAGGGCGGGCATCGGTCCCCCCTACAGTTCTTCTTTTTATCTGATATGGGATTTTATGCTCTTTTGCCATTTTTACTGCAAAGTTAAAAAGTCGCTCATCGTTTACATAGCCAGAATGGGCAGGAGTAATTACTGGACCTTTTCCAAGCTCTGTAGATCTTCTGTCTTTTGGAAATTCTGGATTATCTCCTGATGTGGTAGTCTCAATTACAAAGGCATAATCAGGATTTATTCTCTCTGCAGAGATTCTTGCTCCTCTTCCCCCTATCTCTTCCTGAACTGAGAAAACAAAATAGGTAGTATAGTAAAGGTCTAAATTCTTATCAATTAGATCCATAAGTATTGAACATCCGCCTCTATCGTCTATAGCTTTTCCAGAGAACCAATTCCCATTAATAATAGGTTTTGTTGAAAAAGCCACGTAATCTCCTATTTTTACTTTAGACTCTGCATCAGATTTTTTATTAGCTCCAATATCAACCTTGATTTCATTGAAGCTTGGCACATTTTCAATATCATCCCTTTGGAGATGTACAGGTTTGTATCCTATAATTCCAGGTATTTCTTTATCTCCTACTAATACTTTTTTCCCAAGAACAGCTCTAACATCTACTGCACCAAGAGGTATAATGCTCAATTTTCCATCTTCTTCAATATTGCTTACCATAAATCCCACTTCATCCATGTGGGCACATATCATAAGCTTTTTCTCGCTTTTTCCCTTTTTCCATAAAATTAAATTTCCTAATATGTCTTCCTCGACCCCATCCACTTTATCCTTCATCTTCTCCTTTATAAACTCCCTTACTTTCTTCTCGTATCCAGAAACCCCACTAATTTCCGTTAGCTCTTTTAAATACAATTTATTCACCTCCTCTTGCTATAAAATAGGCAAGTAATCTTGCAGTTTCTTCTAAATCTTTTATATGAACAACTTCATAAGGAGTATGCATGTATCTTAGAGGGATTGAAACAAGGATTGTAGGGATTCCTCCCTTTGTTATCAAAACTATATCGGTATCTGTATAACTAATAGCTCCTGATGGTTCTATCTGATAATTAACAGAGATTTTTTCTGCACAAGTTTTCAACCTTTCTAAATGTTCCTGGGAGATAACAGGACCAATATCAAAGACAGGTCCTTTCCCTGTTTCAATCTTTGGATATCCGGGACGGGCAACATCCCCATGGGTAACATCTAAAACAATGGCGAGATCTGGCTTTATTCTATATGCTGGACCCTTTACTCCTGGGGCTCCATCTTCCTCTCTTACATTAAATATAAAGTAACTTTCAGACTTTGAAATAAATTCATCTAATAATTCTAATGTATATAAAAGAACTGCACAACTTGCTCTATTGTCTAAGGCTTTACCTGATAAGTATTTCTCATTTAATATTAGTGGCTCAGAGGAAAAGGTGCCTATATCACCTATATTTACTTTGTCCGCATCATCCATCATATCTATAAAGAGGCTATCAAGGGTGGGAATTTGTTTTCTTGTTTCTGGAGTCTGTAGATGAGGCTCCAACATCCCTACAGCTCCGTAGGCTATCTCTCCATTCCTTGTGTAAAATCTAAGTCTTTGGGAGATAACTACTTTTGGGTCTATGCCACCAAAGGTGGAAAAACGGAAAAAGGTCCCTTCTTCCTTCTTTGTTAATACAAATCCAATTTCATCTACATGGGCAAAAACTGCAATTTTTTTGCCTTTTCCTTCCTTATTTACAATTAAGTTTCCTTGTGCATCTTCTTCAACCTTTACCTTGTTTAGCTTGTTAGCAATCTGCTTAATATAATTTGTAACTCTAAATTCATAACCAGAAGGACCATCTAATGAGGACAGATTTTTTAAAACCTCAACAATATCCAATTATTCAACCTCCTTTCAATTTTTATTTTCTTTTACTTCCTATAATTACTTCCTGGTCCAATTTTAAGATCTGTTCCATCACTTCTTTATAAGACTTATATTCTTCCAGTGGAATCTCTGTTTTTTCTAATCTAAAGACCCTTTTAATTCTAACTATGTTTCCTTCTTTTTCTACTTTTCTTTCATAAGTAACCCAAGGAGATTTTATAGAAATATCCTTAGGAAGAGAGCTAATGGAGAAACTCTCATCTATTCTGATTTCTACCTCTTCATTCTCTTCATAGGGATAGTGGTAATTAATGGGATATCTCCTTTCAGGTTTGCTTACTTCTACTGCGGATGTGAGAGGAGTGAATATTACAGGGTTTAAGTATATATTGTCCTTTTTGACATATTTATTGTTTTTAAAGGTAAGTTTTACATATACAGATGAATCTAAGTCATCTAAATTATCCATGGACCATTTTGTAAGGGATGAGCCAGGAAATTTATAATTTAAGCTTTCTATAAGTGACTCTTCCTTCTCAATGGAAGAAGAGGATTTATAGTTCCATCTTGTGTAAACTGCAAAAATCCCTCTATACTCTATATCTACATCCCCTTCTAAAACTCCTTCTTCATCCACATTTAAATAAACTTTATATGCTCTCTTATTATCTTCTGGCTTGCTTTGGGGAATTGTGGTAAAAATATAGCTTCCATCATCTTTAATGATCATGGCATCACATCCCTGATCCATAATGGGTACTTCTCCTAAAGGAGTATCTTCTGCTGTACCGTCTAAAAAGAGGAAATCTTTTCCCATAGGTACAGCACAGATTGCATGATCAAATTGAAATCCTGGGAGTTCTTTCTTTAATGATGTGGAAAACTTTGTATTTACGAGGGTATAATAAGACTCAATTCCTGCTAACCTCAGCATAGTTATAAGTAGGACCGATTTATCTTTGCAGTCTCCATACTTTACTTTAAATATTTCTTCCGCCTGATGGGGAAGAAGTCCTCTTATTCCATACTCCAATCCCACATATCTTATCTGTGATATTACATAATAGTAAATGGCTTTTATTTTTTCTAATCTTGTTTTCTTGTTTTCAGTAAGTTCTTTTACTTTGTCCTCAATAGCCTTATTAGGTCTCATTTGAGGATAGGAGATGCCAGCAACCCAATCTGCCAATGTATCCCAATCTTTGTATGTGGTTATCCAAAGCTGAGCAAGTAAATTGGCATAATAAGGCATGTATGGCTCTGGAATTAAAGGAGGCACGTTTTTGTATTCCCATGTATAAGTTACATACTCTCCCTCTTTCTCTATTTTAGGTTCCAAATTCACATTATATGTCCTATATCTAAAGCTTATATTTTGAGGTACTTTAAGTTGATATCTACTTAGAAGTATTGGGTCCTGCCATTGGAAGAAGTGGACATCTTGAAACTCCTTTCCTAATACACTTCTTGTATATTCCTCTACTATATAGAAGCATTCAATAATAGCTCCAGGTTCTAATCCTGGCATGGATATTACAATTTGTCTTTGATCTGTATAGAGAGGATAATCTTCGAAAACTGCATAATCTTTTATAGATACCGCTTCCAATTCCTCTCCATTCGGTTTAATAGTTCTTGCCCTTAATATCCTAACAGATTCAAAACTTGAATCATAATCTATGGTAAATTCTCCATATCTTTCTTTGCCTTTATCATTTTGAACCTTTATAATACTATGGTAAACATTGGTGCAGGAACCATCTTTATGGACGATTCTTCTTTGCTCATCTAAAAGGATAACAGCGGGGAAGTCTGAATATTCTATTGGTATTTGCTGTTTTAGGCATGAGGATATGTCGGGAGGAGAAATGGTCTCCTCTCTAAGATAAGATAAGTACTCCCTTAAATTTTGGTATCCAGGCTCTAAGTCTAACGCCTTTTCATAATTTTCAATGGCTTTATCCTTTTCTCCTTTTAGATGTAAAATATCCCCAAGAGTATAGTAAAGTTCTGGATAATAAGGGGAAATGTCTATAGAGGAGGAGATTAGTTCAAGGGCTTTTTCTTTCTCATCTTTTGCTATAAGTATATCCGCCTTTTCTAAATAGGCCCATACATCCCATGGATCCTTTTCTTCTAAGAAGTTGAGAATATTTTCTGATATCTCCCATTTTCCGAGATTTTTCGCTAAATAATAGTAAGCATATAATCCCTCATTATATTCTTTATCTTTTTCAATTATGCTTCCATATTTTTCTAAAGCATTATTATACTGTTTCAGGGCTTCATACCATCTTCCCCTTAGGTAATCTTTTAATAGACTGTCCTTGTATTTAGCCTCAAAGAATTTTATTTGTTCATCTGCCTCTTTTAGCCATCTTTTGCTTAAATAAATTCTTGCGAGAATATCCCTTGCAAAGAAGGCATTAGGATTTATATTTAAAGCATTTTTTAGATAAGATATAGATTCCTCATATCTTCCAAAACTATAGCTATAAAAAGCAAGATAAGTATATGCTTCTGAAAGAAATGGTATTTTTTCTACAGCCTCACTAATTAATCTTTTTCCCTCTTCTTCCTTTCCTATTTTTAGATACAGTCTTCCTAAGAAGTACTTTGTTATTGCAGAATCTGGAATAATTTTTAATGCCATATTAAGTAGATTTTCTGCTTTACTATATAAACCCTTCTCGGTTAGAAAGTATCCTGCAAAGGTATAATATGCAGGCATATAGCTTATTTCCTTTGCTAAAGAAAGCTCTGGATTTTCCTCTTTAAAATCTAAAATTTTCTTCGGATAATTTTGAGGTTCTTTTGAGACTTTAATACCATCAATAGGCTTTTTAGATGAGTCTAATAGGGAAAAGAAAAAGCCCCAGTCTCCATCAGAACTTGCCACTTTTAAAAGGAATTTGTGCCATCCCTCAGAAAGTTTAACTCTTAAAATATTTTGACCAAAAAAGGAGCTTCTTTTTGCGTCCTCTCTAAGGCAAGGATAGTCATCAATCCATAAGCTTATACTATCAGAACTGCCTATATTGATTAAAACCTCTAAGTTTTTAGGTATATAGATATAATTTAGAGCATAAGCAACACTCCACTCTGTATGATAAAAAAGATTATATAGGTTAACATATCCATTTTTGGGGGAAAATTTGGGACTAAACCACTTTACTTCTATTCCCCCCTTACCTATATAGCTCTTTTCAAAATTTATTTCTTTTTCTGGAGGATATTCCTTATAAAATCCAGAATTGCCAACATTATCAAAGGGACCAATTATCATCCAGTCACTTATGATGCCCTTCTCTTTTATAAAATCATGTAATCTTTCTATATCCCATATACTGTTTAAACCTTTCCAATAAAGAAAATCCAAATAGTCTGCCCTTTCCCTAAACTCACCTAAAAGCTTTGCAAAGTAAGAAGTTTTCCCTAAATCTTGCCAGTAGTCTTTCCCTAAAAGTCCTATGATATTGTGCCAGAAGGATATTGGGTTTAGATTTATTGCTCTTTCCCAATGATCCCAAGAATTTTGGGGATTATCCTCTAAAATCTCCATTATTGATAGACCAATATGAGAGAGATAATCTTCTTGGGAAAGAAAAATATTCTTGGCTAAATCCCATTCATTGTTTAATAGGACTTTCCATGGATCAGGCTTTGTTTGGGCGAAAAGAGGAAAGATTATTAAACATAGAATTAAGGAGAAAATCAATAAGTATTTTTTCCTCATTTTTCCACCCCAATTATTTCTCAGATTTTGAAGTATCTTTACTCTTTTCTAAAGACTCTATAATCTGTATTACCATTTTTATTTCTTCCTCATTAAGTCTTGTATTATTCCTCAAAAAGGATTCCAAGGTCATATGAAAATCCTCTGATGAGAATAAAAGGACAGGGCTTATTCCAAAACTATCTGCAATTTTCTGAAGAGCTTTTAAGGATGGATTTTTCAGCCCTCTTTCTATTAGTGATAAATAGGATAGAGAAAGACCTGTCTTTTTGGAGAGTTCTTCTAAGGTCATTCTCCTTTCTTTTCGTAATTTTTTAATCTTTTTCCCCACGTCCATAGTAATAATTTTAAACTTGAAAATATTTTT
Source organism: Dictyoglomus sp. NZ13-RE01 (assembly GCA_002878375.1). Lineage (NCBI taxonomy): Bacteria > Pseudomonadati > Dictyoglomota > Dictyoglomia > Dictyoglomales > Dictyoglomaceae > Dictyoglomus > Dictyoglomus sp. NZ13-RE01. The sequence continues at coordinate 13,315 of NIRF01000006.1, read as the reverse complement.
TGTTAAGATGTAAAATTACAATAATATGATAATTCCTAAAAAGTTTGGACATCAATAAATTTATGGAGCAGAAAAGTCTTTGGGAATTAATTGAGGAGAAGAAGGAAGAGAAGATTCTTGCCATTGATGCATCCAGCATAATTTATAGGGTATATTATGCTCTTCCTTCTCTAAAAACAAAAAATGGAGAGATGACTAATGCTCTTTATGGCTTTATTCGAATTCTTCTCAATGCTATTGACTATTTTAAACCTGACTATATTGTTTCCGCCTTTGATCTACCTCAGCCCACTTTTAGACACAGGATTTATAAAGAATACAAGGCACAGAGACCTGCTATAGGGGATGATTTAAAAAGGCAAATTCCATGGATTAGGGAATTTTTAAGACTTGTTAATATTCCTATAATAGAAGAACCTGGATTTGAAGCTGATGATTTAATTGCCACTTTGGTTTATCAAAATAAGGACAAAAAGGTATACATAATATCAGGAGATTTAGATCTTCTCCAATTAGTCTCTGAAAATTGCTTTCTAATTCATCCCCAAAAAGGAATCACTGAGTTCATTATTTACGATATAGATAAGGTTAAAGAGAGATTTGGGGTTCATCCTTCCAAAATTCCTTTGTATAAAGTTCTTGTGGGGGATAACTCTGATAATATTCCAGGAGTACCTGGAATAGGTCCTAAGAAGGCTATAAAAATATTGGAAAAAGTATCATCAAAGGATACTTTGAAGGTAAAGCTTAAAGAATTGGATGAAGGCACTAAAAAGGCTATAGAAGAGAATTGGAACGTCATAGAGAGGAATTTCAACTTAGTAACTTTACAGATCATTCCTAAGAAGATTGTTTTAAGACCTTTTGATAAGGAGGATCTTAAAAAAGAGGAAGTTTTAAATTTCTTGGAAAGATTTGAAATGAGAAGTCTAATATCAAAGATATTCCCTGAAATTAAGACTACTACACAGATCATTTTAGCCTCTCCTCCTGAAAACATTTATGAAGTTTCTTTGAGGGAGGGGGTTTTTGCTTTTAAGTTTTGTGGAGAGAAAAATATTGAGGGATTATCCTTCTCGATAAAGGATAGGGAAGGATTTTATTTAAATACTCTTGACTTGGAAAGGTATAAAGAAGATATAAATAAGATATTTCAAGATGAAAGAATAAAAAAAATAGGTTCTTATATACAAAAGGACTTGGTATTATTTCCATCAAAAATAAAAGGAGAGGTTTTTGATGTAAGTATTGCCTCTTACTTACTAAATCCTGAGAGACAAAATCATTCACTCCCTATCCTTATAGGAGAGTATTTTGGAGATACAAAATCTCCTCCACAGGTTCAGGCAGGCTATCTTATATCTTTGAAAGATATCTTAGAAAAGCGATTAATTCAAGAGGAGCTTGATAAGGTCTTCTTTTATATAGAGATACCTTTAATACCTGTACTGAGTAGCATGGAAAAAACTGGTATAAAAGTAGATTTGACATATATACAAAGTCTATCAAGGGAATGGGAGGAGAGGATTAAGAAATTAGAAGAAGAGATATACGACATGGCAGGGACCAGATTTAATCTAAACTCTCCTAAACAGCTTTCAGAGGTTTTATATGAAAGGTTGAAGCTACCAGCAAAGAAGAAAGGGAAAACTGGATATTCCACATCTCAGGACGCTCTGCAGGAGCTTAGGAATGTCCATCCCATCATTGATAAAATACTTGAATATAGAGAGTTTTATAAATTAAAAAGTACATATGTGGATTCTATACCTGAGCTTATAAATCCACATACGAAAAGGCTTCATAGCAGTTTTAACCCCACAGGCACATCAACAGGAAGATTAAGTAGTAGTGAACCTAACTTGCAAAATATACCTATAAGAAGTGAGGAAGGAAAGAAGATAAGAAGAGCCTTTATTCCAGAAGATGGTTATTACTTTATCTCTTTGGATTATTCCCAAATTGAGCTAAGAATTTTGGCTCATTTATCCCAGGAAGAAAAGCTAATTTCCGCTTTTTTAGAAAATAAAGATATACATAGGAAGACAGCCAGTGAGATCTTTAATATACCTGAAGATATGGTAGATGATACTTTGCGATCAAAGGCAAAAGCAGTAAATTTTGGCATTATTTATGGGATAACTCCAAAGGGGCTTTCTGAGACTACGGGACTTCCTGTAGAAGAGTGTGAGAGATTTATAAATAAATACTTTGAGCATTATCCTAATGTTTACAAGTATATTCAAGAAAGTTTGAATATTGCTCGAGAAAAAGGCTATGTGAAAACACTATTTGGGAGGAAAAGATATATTCCTGAAATAAATAGTGCAAATAAACAATTAAGACAGCTTTCTGAAAGAATTGCAATAAACTCTCCTATACAGGGAACTTGTGCAGATATTATTAAGTTAAGCATGATAGAAATCTATAAAGAGATAGAGGAAAGAAATTTAAGATCAAGAATAATACTACAGATTCATGATGAGCTAATCTTGGAATGTCCAGAAGAGGAGGTTGAATACGTAGGAGGAATGGCAAAAGAAAAAATGGAGAATGTAATAAAATTATCTGTTCCCCTTAAAGTAGATATCTCTATTGGGAAAAATTGGGCGGAGCTAAAGTGATATGTTTGTTTTAGGTATAACGGGAGGAATAGCTACAGGTAAAACTCTTGTAAGTAACATTTTAAGAAGATTAGGTATAGAAGTAATTAGTGCAGATGAGATCGTGCATAATCTTTATCAAGATCCATATTATTTAAAGAAAATTAGGGAGGCTTTTGGAGATGAAGTTTTTGATGGAGAAAAGTTAAATAGAAAAAAATTAGGAGAGTTAGTGTTTTCATCAGAGGAGAATAGAAAGAAAATTAATAGTATAGTACATCCTGCAGTATTAGAAATAATGAGGAGAGAGATAGAAGGAAGGAAAAAAGAAAAAGGTATTTTGGCTCTCGAAATTCCTCTTCTCTTTGAAGTAGGAATTTCAGACTGGTTTGATGAGATATGGGTGGTATATGCACCTATAGAAAAACAGATAGAAAGACTTATTGAGAGAGATAATTTGTCCTACGAATCCGCCATGAGTAGAATAAAGGCTCAACTCCCTATTGAAGAAAAGATTAAAAGAGCTCACTTTGTAATTGACAACTCAGGAAGCATTGAGAATACAATTAAACAGGTGGAGAGTAGGATCGAATATATCAATAAAATTTGTTTGACAAACTAATTTTTATTTTATATATTCAATGTTAACCTGAAGCAATGATGCTTCACAGCGGGGATTAGGGGGAAGAACCCTTTTTCCAAAACTTTAGTCAAGGAGGTTTTTCTCCATGAGGAAGATTTTAGTCTTTTTAATGATGATTTTTCTATTGATTTCCTTGGGAAACTCCGCTGTTCCTAAGAGAGGTGGTACTTTAGTCTTTGGTAGGGGTGGCGACTCAGTTAAGCTTGATCCTATAAATGTAACCGATGGAGAATCTTTAAGGGTGACCCACCAAATCTTTGATACATTAGTGAAATATAAGCCCAATAATACAGAGGTCGTTCCAAACCTGGCAACTTCTTGGACAGTATCCAAGGATGGTAAGGTTTGGACCTTTAGATTAAGGAAAAATGTAAAATTTCATGATGGGACAGATTTTGATGCAGAGGCTGTAAAATTTAATTTTGATAGATGGATGGATGAGAAAAATCCCTATCATGTAGGAGGAGAATTTGAGTACTGGGGATATATGTTTGGTGGCTTCCCAGGAGTAGTAAAATCAGTAACAGTTGTTGATAAATACACTATTAGATTTACTTTGGAAAGACCTCTTGCTCCATTCCTTTCTAATCTTGCAATGCCTTGTTTTGCAATTGCAAGTCCAACAGCTATAAAGAAATATGGTGAGGATTTCTTTAAGAATCCTGTAGGTACAGGTGCTTTTAAGTTTGTATCTTGGACAAAGGGTGACAAAATAGTTTTGGAGGCAAATAAAAATTATTGGGATGGTGCCCCTTATCTCGACAGAATAATCTTTAGATCAATTCCAGACAATTCCGCAAGATTTATGGAATTGGAGGCAGGTACTATAGACATTATGGATGGAGTAAATCCAGAAGATGTGGAGAAGGCAAGACAAAATCCTAATTTACAGGTTATATTGAGACCAAGTTTGAATGTAGGATACTTAGCTATGAATATGGATAAGAAGCCCTTTGATGATGTAAGAGTAAGACTTGCCATTAATTATGCCATAAATAAGAAGACATTGGTTGAAGCCTTCTTTGGAAAAGGTCTTGCTATGGTTGCAAAAAATCCTATTCCTCCTTCTCTCTGGGGATATAATGATAAAATAGAGGATTATCCATATGATCCTGCAAAAGCTAAAGAATTATTGAAAGAGGCAGGATATCCAAATGGTTTTAAGACTACATTATGGGCAATGCCAGTTCCTCGTCCCTATAATCCACAACCAAGGAAGCTGGCAGAGGCAGTCCAAGGTTATCTAAAGGCTGTAGGAATTGATGCAGAGATTGTTACTTTTGATTGGGGAACATATTTACAGAAAACAGAAAATGGTGAGCATGACATGGCATTCTTAGGATGGACAGGAGATAATGGAGATCCAGACAACTTCTTCTATGTATTATTAGATAAGGATAATGCAGTAAAGGGAAGTGCTGGGAATATTGCATTTTATAGGTCCGATGAGCTTCACGAGATCTTAGTTAAAGCTCAAACTATTACAGATAAAAAGGAGAGAACAAAACTTTATGAGAAAGCTTGCGAAATTGTTCATAGGGATGCTCCATGGGTTATAATAGCTCATACAACGCCTCCAGTAGTTGCCAAAAAGACTGTGCATAACTATATTCCTCACCCAACTGGAAGCGAGCCATTATATAAAGTTTGGAAGGAGTGATGAAGTAAATTACCCCCAAGGAGATTCTCCTTGGGGGTCTCATAAAAATTTATGAAAAGATATATAATACGAAGAATTTTATTAGTAATACCTATACTTTTGGGGGTTTCCTTTTTCTCCTTCATATTAGTTAGATTAATTCCTGGGGATCCAGCTCGCATTATCTTGGGAGAAAGGGCAACGGCGGATCAGCTGGAAAGGTTAAGAGAGGAGCTTGGTCTAAACAAACCTCTTTTAACCCAGTATGTTATCTTCTTATTTAAAGCCTTAAGAGGAGATTTGGGAAGATCCATATTCACAAGAGAATCTGTTTTTAAAGAAGTCATGAATAGATTTCCTGCTACCATTGAGTTAAGCTTATTTGCTATAATCCTTGCAAGTACTGTTGGGATTTTATCTGGGATTTTAGCAGCAGTTTATCAAGGCTCCTTTATTGATACAATTGTTATGGTCTTTGCTCTTGCTGGAGTTTCTATGCCTATATTTTGGTTAGGGCTTATGTTAATATGGGGAGGTGCTCTTCTTTTAGGTTGGTTTCCTCCATCGGGTAGATTAGATGTTACAATAGATTTGAAGACCATTACAAATTTTTATATATTAGATAGTATCCTTACTGGGAATTTTCAAGGATTTATCAATTCTATTTATCATTTAATCTTGCCAGGACTTGCATTATCTACAGTTCCTATGGCTACCATAGCAAGGATGACAAGATCAAGCATGTTGGAAGTATTGAGTCAAGAATACATATTATCAGCGAAGGCAAAAGGACTACCTAAAAGACGAATTATATTTCGTTCTGCATTAAGAAATGCTCTTATTCCTGTTATAACAGTGATAGGGTTGGAATTTGGATTTTTGTTAGGAGGCGCAGTTATGACAGAGACTATTTTTTCTTGGCCTGGAATTGGTAGACTGGTTTATGATGCAATAATGGCAAGGGATTACCCCTTAGTTCAGGGGTGTATTTTGCTCTCTGCTACTGTTTTTGTATTTATCAATCTTGTTGTCGATATATTATATGCTTTTATTGATCCGAGGATTAGATATGACTGAGAAGAGATACTCTCAAACTTTATGGAGAAGAGCTTTATTAAGGTTTAAAAGACATAAGACAGGAATTGTTGGCGGTATACTCTTATTAGTATTTATTTTTTGCGCTATTTTTGCAGAATATATATCTCACTATGATCCTTTAGCCCAGAATCTTGAGGAAAGATTAATGCCACCTTCCTTGAAACATCCCTTTGGTACAGATTATGCTGGAAGAGACATATTTAGTAGAATCATATATGGTACTCGTATTTCTCTCACCATTGGTTTTATATCTGTATCCTTAGCCTTAGTAGTAGGAACACTTTTAGGTGCATCTGCAGGGTATATTGGGGGATGGTGGGATATTTTAGTTATGAGACTTATTGATATAATGCTTGCATTTCCTGCTGTTTTATTGGCTATAGGTATAATGGCAATTTTAGGACCAAAGCTAACAAATGCCATGATAGCAGTGGGAATTGTCTCTATCCCTAATTATACAAGAATAGTAAGAGCGACAATATTGTCCATTAAGAATAAAGATTTTGTAGATGCAGCAAAAGCTTTAGGTTTAAAACCCATAAGGATATTATTTAGGCATATACTACCTAACTGTTTAGCTCCCATTATCGTACAGGCAACCTTAGGCATTGCTTCTGCTATCTTAGAGGCGGCAGGACTAAGCTTTTTGGGACTTGGTGCTCAACCTCCAACTCCAGAATGGGGAGCCATGTTAAGTGAATCGAGGCAATATCTAAGATATGCTCCCTGGACTGTATTCTTCCCAGGGTTTGCAATAATGGCATTAGTGCTTGCTTTCAATCTATTTGGGGATGCCTTAAGGGACGTTTTAGACCCAAGATACTATAGATAGCTCCTTTAGATAATCTTCTATATCTTTTCCTTCTAACATCCTTTTTGCAAATGCACTTCCCACAATTACCCCATTTACAAGTCCCTTTAAAGACTCAATGTGCTCCTTTTTGTTTACACCAAATCCCCAAACCAAAGGCTTTTCTGTTTCTTTTCTGACCTCTTTTACAAATTTCAATCCCTCCTCAGGAAGAGTATCTCTTTCTCCTGTAACCCCTTTCACTGAGATACAATATATAAAGCTCTCCGCAAGCTCTAAGATCTTTTTTCTTCTTTCTACTCTTGTAGTAGGTGAAAGAAATAGAACCAGATCTAATTGATATTTTTTAAAGATTGGCATTAGATTTTCTGCTTCTTCTAAGGGAAGATCTGGAATAACTAATCCCTTTATTCCTACCTCCTTAATATCTTTTAATTTTTTCTCTAAGTCATCATATATGGTGTTTAAATAGAGGAGAAATACTATAGGAATTTCTTGAGGTATCTTATTTTTACTTAACCAATCGAGAGTTTTTTCAAGGGTTACTCCCCTTTTAATTGCCTCATAGTTCACCTCTTCTAAAACTGGTCCATCCGCAACGGGATCGGAAAAGGGAATTCCCAGCTCTAATATGTCTATGTATTTTTTGTTTCTCTTAATCAGTTTTTCTAAGTAATCATAGGAAGGAAAACCTGACACAAAAAATGGTATAAATACTAAATTTTTCTCTTGAAATTTAGTCAAGTTCATCATTTTTCTCCCCCATTACTTTATAAATTATATCTAAATCTTTATCTCCTCTTCCCGAGAGATTTATAATAATAATTGGCTCTTTTTCAGGAAGTTCATCTCTATGATCCAATGGATATCCAATGGCATGAGCACTCTCTAAGGCTGGAATTATACCCTCTAACTTTGTCAAAGTTAGGAAGCCTTTAAGAGCGCTTTCATCTTCTGCATATACATATTTTACCCTTCCTGTTTTTGCCAAATAACTATGTTCTGGACCAACCCCTGGATAATCTAAGCCTGCTGAAATAGAGTGAGTTTCTAATATGTTTCCATTTTCATCATATAATAAATAGGTTTTAGCACCATGAATTACGCCAATTTTTCCTGCAGATATACTTGCAGAGTGTTTTTGGGATTTGAGTCCTTTTCCTCCTCCTTCTACTCCTATGATCTTCACATTATCTTCTAAAAAGGGATAAAAAAGCCCTATGGAATTGCTTCCTCCCCCAACACAGGCTATCAAATAATCAGGAAGTCTATTTTCTTTTTCTAATATTTGTTCTTTTGCCTCTTCACCAATAACTTTTTGAAAGTCTCTAACAATTTTAGGATAGGGATGAGGACCAACAACAGACCCCAAAAGATAATAACTATCATCAGGATGACTAACCCAATCTCTAAGGGCAGAGTCTATAGCGGATCTTAAGGTTCTTGATCCAGTTTTTACAGGAACAACTTCAGCCCCAAGAAGTTTCATTCTAAGCACATTCATTTTTTGTCTATTACAGTCTTCCTCACCCATATAGATGGTGCATTTAAGACCAAAAAGAGCACATACAGTAGCTACAGCAACACCATGTTGTCCTGCACCTGTTTCTGCTATTATTCTCTTTTTCCCTAAATACTTTGCAAGAAGAGCTTGACCAATAGCATTGTTTATTTTATGGGCTCCTGTATGGCATAGATCTTCTCTTTTTAGATATACTTTTGCCTTTACTAAGGAGGAGAAATTTTCTGCAAAATAAAGAGGAGTAGGTCTTCCCACATACTCCTTTAAATATTTTCTATACTCGGACCAAAATTTTTCATCCTTTTCAATCTTTTTATAGGCAGACTCTAACTGTAAAATGGGCTCCATCAAGGTTTCAGGTATAAATCTTCCTCCAAATTCTCCAAAATATCCCCTTTCATCTGGTAGACTCATAATATTTCACCTTCCTTAATAAGTTTGATATTTTATTTAGGTCTTTCTCAAAGTTTTCATTCTCCACACCACTGGAAAGGTCGATTCCCCATGGATGGATCTCTAATACTTCTACTATGTTTTCTTCGTTTATCCCACCAGCAATAATTACTTTGTACTCTTTTGAGATAGTGTAAGCTATATTTAAAAATTTCTCCCAAGAGATCTTAGGCTCGGTTTTTGTTCTATCTAAAAGAATATGGCAAAAAGAGTATTTTTCAATCTCCCTTTTTAATTGGTCTAAATTTGTATCATCCTTTATGCTAAATGCTTTTATAAGAAATAGGGAACTAAACTCTTTTAAGTACTCTGGACTTTCTTCTCCATGGAATTGCAGACCATTTATTGGAACTTCCTCTAAAACTTTTTTTACCTCTTCCTTACTTTGATTTTGAAAAACTCCAATCTTTAATAGTGAGTTTTTACCCATATGGGAGAGAATTTTCCTTGCAGTCTCTATATTTATATATCTTTTTGTATTTGGCACAAAAATTAAGCCTATAGCAGATCCTCCTTCTGCCAATACATGTAATGCGGAGAAAGTATCCTTTATACCACAAATTTTAATCCACATGGCTTTTAAAAGTTTGGATTATGTTCATAGAATACTTTTGTTAAATTGTTACTTATAGAAAAGCTAAGAAGTTCTCTAATTTTTTCCTTTGGATTGTTACTTGTTACAATACTTTCTCCAACTAATATTCCTTTAACTCCTGCTCTTGCTAAGATTTCTACATCTTTTCCATCTTTTATTCCACTGGCACTTATGACAATGATATCTTCAGGTATATGAGGAATAAGATCTAAAGTATTGGCGATATCTACTTTAAAGGAGGAAAGATCTCTATTATTAATCATTAATATCCTTGGATTCAGCTTAAGGGCTTTTTTCAAATCCTTCTCATCATATATTTCTATGATAGGTTCCATGTCTAATTTTTTAATTAGTTCATAAAGGTTTTCTAATTCTTTTTCAGATAGGATTCGGGCAATTAGAAGGATAGCATCCGCCCCTAATATTCTTCCTTCATATATTTGTTCATAAGGAGATTATAAAGTCCTTTTGTAGAATAGGCTTTTTTGTTTTTCTTCTAACTAATTGTAGGTTTACTGGGGTTGCAGAGAAGCTTTCGGAAGTTAAAACAGATATTGCGGAAACCTCATCTGTATCATTATATATTTCTGCCATCTCAGATACTGTAAAGTTTTGCATTAGTGGTCCCTTAACAGGAGAGGCGGGCTTTATTTCTGCTATTAGTCTTATGCCAAAAGGATTAAAGATATTGAAAAATTTATCCTTTTCTTTTTCTGGAAGATAATTTGGAATGATAAAGCTTCTATTTTTCAAGTATTTTCTTTTCTCTTCAACTAAATCTTCTAAGATTCCCATTTTATGTCGCCTCCCTCAAACTTTCTAAAAATTTATAAACCTTCCCTTCTAAGATATGTTCTTTTATTTTATCAAAACCCTCTCTTACATTCTTAACATTTCCTAAAATGTATAAGCCAAAGGCACTATTAAGAGCTATTATGTCGGTTTGAGCGGGGGTTCCCTTCCCCTTGAATATATTTAGTAGGATTTCTGCGTTTTCCTTTGGATCTCCACCTTTGAATTCTTCTGGAGGATATGTGGGAAGACCAATATCTGATGGATGGAAGGTAAAGTAATCAATACTGTTTCCTTTTACCCATGCCATTTCTGTTACACCACTTAAGGAGATCTCATCTATACCATCATCCTTCCCATGATAAAAAAGGATATTGTCTCTTCCTAAGATCTTTGCACATTCTGCTAACTTTTTAAGAACACTTGAGGAGTAAACACCTAATATCTGTGCTTTTAGATTTGCAGGATTTAGCATTGGACCGGAAAGATTGAAGATTGTACCTATCCCCAATTCTTTTCTTACTTTTCCTGCCTTTCCTACCACTGGATGGTAGTAGGGAGCGAATATAAAGCTAATTCCTTTGCTGTCAATTTCTTCTGCAGTCTTTTCTGGTTCTGAGTGAAATTTTAGATTTAGAGCCTCCACCACATCTATGCTTCCAGATTTACTGGAGGCTGCCCTATTTCCATGTTTTGCAACAGGAATACCCATACTTGCAAGGACTATAGCTACACCGGTGGAAATATTAAAGGTGTTTGAGTGATCTCCTCCTGTACCGCACACATCAATGGCAGGAGATTTATTGGGAACCCTCTTTGCTCTACTATGGAGAGCACTTATGAATCCTGCTAATTCTTCGGGAGTCTCGCCCTTTGTCCTAAGGGATACTAATATGCCTCCAAGTTGAGCTTCAGTTATTTCATCTTTTTCAATACTTTCTACTATTTTTTGTGATTCTTCAAAGGTTAAATTATTTCCGAAAGATAGTTTTTTAATTATCTCTCTTATCATTTTATTAAACCCCCTATCTTAAGAAAATTTTTTAATATTTCTTTTCCTTTTGGAGTAAAGGCAGATTCTGGATGGAATTGAACTCCAAAAACAGGATAATCTTCATATTGGAGTCCCATAATAATTTTGTCCTTTGTCCAAGCAATTATTTTGAGTTTTTCCGATAGAGAGTAATAATCTGCTACAAGTGAGTGATATCTAGTTGCAATGAATGGATTTTCTACATTATCAAATAAAGGATGAGGTATATGGTAGATCTCAGATACTTTTCCATGCATGGGAGTTGTTTTTATAATCTTTGTCCCAAAGGCATATGCTAAAGCTTGATGACCTAAGCATACTCCAAGAATAGGTAACCTATCTTTGAAATGTTTTATTACTGGAACACTTATTCCAGCTCTTTCTGGTACTGAGGGACCAGGAGATATTACAATACCTTCTGGTTTCATCTCTTCTATATCTTCTATGGTTATTTGGTCATTTCTGTAAACTACGACGGGTACAAATTCTGATAAAAATTGGTAAAGATTATAAGTAAAGGAATCGTAATTATCTATTAATAAAAGCATAGTCTAATCCCCCCGAAATTTTTACAGCCTCAAATAAAGCTTTCGATTTATTTATACACTCCTCATACTCTTTTTTTGGATCCGAATCGTAAACTATGCCAGCACCTGCTTGGATGTATAAATCCCTTCCCTTTAAAAAGAAGGATCTAATAACAATACAAGTATCTAAATTTCCATTTAATGATAGGTAACCCACACCACCTGCATAAGGTCCTCTTTTGTACTTTTCTAATTCTTCAATGATCTCCATGGCTCTTACCTTAGGAGCTCCAGAAACGGTACCTGCTGGGAAACATGCTCTTAAAACCTCCAAAGGGTGAGTATTCTCCTTAACCTTACATATAACTGAACTAACCATATGCATTACATGGGAATATCTTTCAATTGTCATGAGTTTTTCTACCTTAACACTACCAATCTCAGCTATTCTTCCCAAATCATTTCTTCCAAGATCAAGGAGCATTATATGCTCCGCCCTTTCTTTTTCATTATTTAGTAATTCCTCCTCTAAAGCTTTATCTTCTAATTCGTTTTTTCCTCTGGGGCGTGTTCCTGCAATAGGTCTAACTTCTGCCTTGCCATTTTCCACTCTTACCAAAGCTTCAGGTGATGCACCAATGAGATACATATCTTTAAAGCGTAAGAAGAACATATAGGGAGAAGGATTAATGAATCTTAGAGCTCTATATAGTAAGTATGGATCTAAGGAGTAAACGGTATGAAATCTTTGGGACAAAACCACTTGAAAAATCTCTCCATCTCTTATATATTCAAGGGCTTTTCTTACCATATTTTTATATTCTTCCTCTTCCGTTTCATGCTCTAATACTGGATTTATGTTGGAAGGTTCAAATCTTTTTGGAACTGAATTTAACACCTTTATTACCTCATTAGTTTTTTCTTTTGCCAAATCTAAAGAAAGTTTATAATCCCTCTTTATTTCTTCCTTTGATATAAGAGTTATAATGCTTATTTTCCTTTTTAGATGATCAAAAACTACCAAGAAATCAGTAAGTTGGAAACTTGCCCATGGAAATTTAATGTTATCCTCTTTTATATCTGGTAATTTTTCCCATTGTCTAACCATATCGTATCCAAAGAAGCCTACAAGTCCTCCTACAAATCTTGGTAAATTGTTAGCATTATATATTTTTTGCACAGGGAATTTCATAGAAAGTTCCCTTAAAATATCCCCTTGATAATAAGGCGGGAAGCTAAAAACCTCCTTAGGCTTCCAGCTTAGAAAGGAATACCTTCCTATTTTTTCTCCTCCCTCTGCACTCTCCAGAAGGAAAAAGTAATCTTCATCTTTAACTTTTGATATTAGGCTTCCAGGTGTTTCCCAGTCTCCTGGAAGCTCAACAATGTAGGGAAAATAATCATATTCTTCAAAATCCTTTGGTAATTCAAAATTTATCAAGACCAACACCTCCTTAAAAAAAAAAAGCCCTCTCATCCAAAAAGGACGAGAGGGCTTCTCTCTCGCGGTACCACCTTTATTAGGCAACATCGCCTCTCTCTTTTCGGGTACGGGAGATCACCATTGCTCCGATACCCTTTGCCCTGATAACGGTGGCA